>JAUHYX010000033.1 GCA_030426285.1 bacterium | reverse complement strand
CTGTACCGCAACCCTATGTCGAGTCCGTCGAACACAACATTCTTTTTCGTAAACGTTCCCATCACGCCATTGAAGCGCAACAAGTAATCTGCGTTGTCATTTTCTGCACGCGGTCCAATGCCATAATAGTAGTGGATTTTGCGGGCGTACTTGTACTCGAGCTCTGCAAAATGCAGGTTTTGCGAGAAGTAAATGCTCGGACGTACGTAGAACTCGAATTGGTCTGATGTGGTGTAGTAGGCTGAGGCAAGGAGAGTTGACGGGTATGTTTCTGATGCCGCAGAATCCATGCGGAAATACATCAGCCCCGCAGCACCGAATCCGAAATCAGTTTCAGGGGTGTAAAACGCAAAGGGATATGCCACAAATTCGATATCCGATTGGGTCGTGTCTGTGGCGGTTTCGCTGGCTTGTACGAATGTGAGGCTACAGCAGGCACACACGATTCCACAAAGCAGTTGGCCGAGCTTGCGGAGGCGCAACATGTTACGCTCCCATAGCTTTGGCCCACTGCAGCAGTTTTGCATCTTCAAACATGCCAGTTTGCAATTGCAAACCAATTGGCAGACCCGCTTCATCGGTTCCTGCTGGAATCGAGATCGACGGGATGCCGGCGATGTTTGAAGAAACCGTGTAGTAGTCAGACAAATACATTTTTACAGGGTCTTTTGTGCGCTCACCACGCTTGAACGCCGTATCTGGTGTGGTTGGCAGAAAGTACATGTCTACCCGACTGAACAACTCTTTGTAAAAGTCGGACATCATGTGGCGAACTTTCAACGCCTTGTTGTAGTACGCATCGTAGTATCCAGAACTCAGCACATATGTACCGAGCATAATGCGGCGCTTTACTTCTGGTCCGAAGCCATTTGAACGACTCGTTACCATGATGTCTTCGCCTTCATGCTCTTTGCGAACACCATAACGAACGCCGTCAAAACGCGCTAAATTAGAGCTGGCTTCTGCAGTTGCGATGATGTAATATGTGGGAATGCCAACCTCTACATGCTGCATGGCATGCTCTTCGATCACCGCACCTTTATTGCGTAGCATCTGAATATGGTTGTCATAAGCTGCTCGTACTGAGTCCTCAAGACCTTCCAGCTGCTCGGCGGGCAATACGCCAACGACCTTGCCAGAAATGTCTAGATCAGATGAGATATCGAGTGTCGTATCTTCTCGCTCAGCTGACGTGGCATCGCGGTCGTCGTAACCCATCATAATCTCGGTCACAAGTGCGGCGTCTACTACATTCACTGTCATCGGACCAATTTGATCGAGCGATGATGCAAAAGCCACCAAGCCATAGCGCGACACACGACCATATGTGGGCTTGTACCCAACCAAGCCGCACAATGATGCTGGTTGACGAATGGATCCACCCGTGTCACTTCCCAATGCAACATGGCACAATCCGGCGGCAACTGCGGTGGCAGAACCACCTGAGGAACCACCCGGAACATATCCAGTATGCGTAGGATGATCTACAACTCCATAGGCAGAATTTTCTGTGCTCGAGCCCATGGCAAATTCATCGAGATTGGTTTTGCCAATGATTATCGCGCCCGCATCTACCAACCGATCGACGATGGTGGCATTGTACACGGGCTCAAAGTTTTCCAAGAATTTCGACGCACATGTCGTACGGATTCCCTTGGTCGAGATATTGTCTTTCACCGCGAGAACCAATCCTTCGAGTGGACGAGCCGTACCCGCTTCAAAGCGCGCATCTGCAGCCGTTGCTTGCTCAAGCGCGCTGTCTTTACACACGGTCAAAAAGGCATTGTGAGAAGATGCTTCAATGGCTTTGAGAAATGACGAAACGGTTTCTGAGCACGTTGTTGTCCCGGCGAGGCGTTGCTGGCGAAATTCTGCGTACGAATGCATGTAGTTCTATGAGTTGTTGGATTGATCTTTAGGTTGAGATTGTTGTTGTTGAGGGCGCGACACAGAACCAGAAGTAAAACTCTGCGGTGCTTTGAGTTCATTGATTCCTGTTTCCTGCTCGATATCGTGCGCAATGTCATTCATATTGCGCCTAAACTCATTCTGAGCACGGCGCACATGCGCCATCCCTTTTCCAAATGAGCGTGCGAGCTCTGGCAATTTCTTGGGGCCAAATAACACCACAATTGCCAAGAGGATCATGATTAACTCTGGTCCGCCTACGTCAAACATAGCTGCCGCGCGTTCCTATGACTTCTGTGATGACTCAGTAGAGTCTATCTTCTTAGGTTCTTCTTCTTCCATGGTCGTGGCTTTCTTGAATTCTTTCATGCCAGTACCGAGGCCCTTCATGAGTTCAGGTATTTTCTTACCACCAAACAGAATAACCACACCCAAAATAATGAGTACGATTTCCATGGGGCCAAGACCTACAAATGCGAGTAGCATAATGTCAACTCCTTCTGTTTCACACTGTTGTGTTACACAGCCGCAACGGCTTGTGCCAGTGATCTAAAAATATGTAGTCCGTCCGCCGAACCAAGCAACGCATCACAAGCGCGTTCTGGGTGGGGCATCATGCCGAGAACATTGCCTTGCTTGTTCACAATACCGGCGATATTGTTGATGCTGCCATTTGGGTTGGACGCATCAGTAACCGCTCCGGTTTGATCGCAATAGCGAAACACCACCTGATCATTGTCTTCGAGGGACTTGATATCGTCGTCCGAAGCAACATAGTTGCCTTCACCATGTGCGATACCAATGCTCAGAATGTCGCCCTTTTTCATAGTATTCGTGAATGCAGCTTCAGCGTTTTCGACACGCAAAAACACATCTTTACACACGAACTTCAAATCGCGATTTTTACCCAACGCGCCCGGCAGCAAGCCCGTTTCTGTCAACACCTGAAAACCATTGCAAATGCCTATCACATAGCCGCCGTTTTGAGCGAACTTGACAACTTCTTTGACGAGCGGACTCTTTGACGCAATTGCTCCAGAGCGCAGATAATCACCATAAGAGAATCCACCGGGAAGAATAATGGCATCGAGGCCTTCTGGCAGCGAAGTTTCTTTGTGCCAAAGCGCAACGGACTCAGCGCCGGCGTGGTGTGCCGTTGAGTACAGAGCGTCGTGGTCACAATTCGAACCGGGAAAAACAACTACACCGTACTTCATCAGGCTCCGGCTCCAGCTGCTTCAACTTCGGTGAGTTCAATTTCGTAGTCTTCCATCACCGGATTTGCGATAAGCTTTTTGCATGCATCGTTCACCTGTGCCAATGCCGCATCTCGCGAGTCTGCTTGCACATGCAACATCACATGTTTTCCGATATGCACATCGGTTAGATTTTCAAAGCCAATTGAATGCAAAGAGTGTTCAACGGTCTTGCCTTGCACGTCCAGAATTGCTTTGCGAAGCATAATAGTGATGGAGGCGCGGAAAGTCTGCATGCTGTTTTCCGAAAAAATGGAACAAAGTAAAGCGCAATTTACAACAAATATCGTTTAGAGATCGAGTGGATCTGGGTCGTCTTCTTCAATCATTTCGTCGGAGCTGTTGATTCTGCCTTTCAGCAGGCCAATAGTTTGCCGAACAACGGCGATTGTGCAGTATCCGACCATGAACGGAAACAAGAGCAGTCCTTCTGTCCACGCAATCGCTACAATGCCAATGACGAAGTAGGCAAATATCCATTTTCTGTCGCGCAGAGTTTTCGGTGTCGGCTTTGGCAGTGAGTCAAAGCGAATAGAAGAAACCATGAACAATGCGGTGAGCAATGGCACGGCAAAAATCATCCAATTCTTCGTATCTGCGCTCAGCATTGATTCGTCGAGATGAAAGAACAGCACATACGAAATAATAACAATCGCACCGGCTGGAATGGGCATGCCCATAAAGTAGCTTTTGTCGTCACCGTCGGAAGCGAGCACATTAAACCTTGCGAGGCGAAACGTTCCGGCCATTGCTGGCATCGCGGCCGTGACAACTCCGATCGTGCTGAAATCGATCAAGGCAGCTTTATAGAGCATAAATGCCGGGGAAACCCCAAATGACACCGCGTCACACAGCGAATCGAGCTCCGTGCCAAGGTCTGAGGTGGAGTGTGTAAGCCGCGCAACTGCTCCGTCGAGCGCGTCGAATAGGGCTGCAATCAGAATAAACCCGGTAGCCTGTACGAAATTGCCATCTGAAATACTGATGATTGCCATGAACCCACCGAAGAGGTTCATGAGCGTAAACATATTTGGTATTGCCGAGCGTGTAACTCTTAAAATCTTCACTGTGATCCTGCGTTATTCAGCGCTGCCGAAAAAGGCGCGTTGACACATGCGTTGCGCCGCGTGCATTTCTATGAGCGTACAAATCTCGCGATAATTTGCTCACCACCAATAGTTCTGTCACCTTCTGCTACCAAAATCTGGGTTGACGAAGGTACGATGAGATCCATGCGAGAGCCAAATTTCATCATGCCAAATTGGTCGCCGGCTTTTACAACATCGCCAGCGCGAAGGTCATTCACGATTCTACGCGCGAGAAATCCGGTGATTTGTTTGAATATCATCTTGCCGTGCGAGTTTTCCAAGCCCACAACAGTTTGCTCGTTTTCCTCGGAACTTTTTTCGTGGAAGGCCATCAAATAGTCGCCCTCTTTGTACTCGCTAAACAATATCGTGCCATTTGTTGGTGTGCGGTTTACATGTACATCAATTGGTGAGAGAAAAATGCTCACTTGCACCGCCGGACCTTGTATCACGCGCGGTTCGTGTTCGATGTGTTTAATCTGTACCACTTTGCCATCAGCCGGCGCAATAATTACCTCGTCATTCTGCAGTGCTTCTGCTGGAATAGTGCGCTTGGGATCGCGAAAGAACCACAATGCAAACAGGCACAGGAGCGCGCCAAGTGTATACAGCAAAGGACTTACAATTGTCCAGCCCAGAATATATCCGATGGCAACTAAGAGCAATCCGCTCACGAAAATGAAGCCAAAGTTGTCGTATCCGTATGGTGTGATTTTCATGGATGATGAATTGTTAATAAAAACGATGTCAATCTCTGCCAAAATTGGTTTAGATTTGGCTCTTTGCTAATTTCAAACTTAGCTAAATCGGCTAACTAATCCGCTTTCCTTTCGATTTTAGAAACTTCAACGGACATAGATTGAATCATGCGCTTTTCAGCCCCACTTTCTGATTTTTCGCAGCTGTTGCAACGAGTTCTCCCTGCAGTTCCTCCCAAATCTACGTTGCCTGTTCTGGAAAATTTTTACTTCAGTTTGAGTGGAAACGCACTGCAAGCTGTTGCCACAGATCAAGAACTCACTATTATTTCGAGTCTGGAAGTAGAAGGTGAGAACGATGGTGAGGTGCTGGTGCCAGCGCGCAAACTCAGCGATGTTGTAAAAGCGCTTGGTAGTCATGGACGTATCACAATTGAGTCTGATGAGTCCAACAACAAAGTGCTGCTCTCAACTGAGCGCGGTGAATATTCTATGTTTGGTCTCAGTCCCGATGAGTTCCCTATTATTCCAGATTTTGATTCTGGCAAGCGCGCTGCCTTTGATGGTGATGTGCTCAGCCGCGCTGCTGAGAAGACGTACTTTGCTGTTTCTAAAGACGAATTCCGTCCGGCGATGACGGGCGTGTTCTTCCAATTCACCGGCGAGCACGTCAATATTGTCAGCACTGATTCTTTCCGCCTTGTGCGCGTAGTTTTGCATGCAGGCGAGCAGGTAGAATTGCCAGAAGGAACGCATGATGTCATTGTTCCAGCGCGTGCGATTGATCTCATGCGCAAAGTGAAAGAGCGCACTTCAATGTTGGTATCAGAAACACATGTGCGATTTGACAGTGCGGGCACAACTATTATCAGCCGTTTGATTGATGAGAGATTTCCTGCGTATGAAAACGTTATTCCAAAAGACAATGACAAGTTTGTTCGCTTTTTCCCATCAGAAGTCAATGCCGCTATCAAACGTGTAGCATTGTTTTCATCTGCAGTTTCACGTCAGGTACACTTTAATCTCACACAAGACGCATGGGCAATCTCGGGAGAAGACGTAGAGAGTGGCAGCAAAGCAAATGAAACCTTGCAATGCGAGTATCGCGGAGATGCCCCATTTGACATTGGCTTTAATCACCGTTACATAGAAGAAGTCTTGGCGACATTGCTCGACGAGAAGAACGGCGAAGCTGAAATGTCATTCAGTACTAGCGTTCGCCCGGCATTGCTGCGCCAAGTGGTTGAAGAGGAAGTGCGCGAAGACGTACTGATGCTGATTATGCCAGTGAAACCAATGCGGTAATGATTGTACACACTCTCAGGTGCAGGAACATACGAAACCACGTGTTTAGCGAGGTGCACTTTGGCAGTGGTGTGAATGTCATCAGCGGCGCAAACGGACATGGGAAAACGAGCTTGCTTGAGTGTATATCGCTCATAGCACTCACGAAATCATTTGTTCCTGGGCCCGATAAATCGTGGATTCGAGCGGGCGAAGACCAATGCGACATCAAGGCTCTTTGCACGTCGACTCACGGAACTGCATGTGAAATTTCAATGCATGCAGAAAAGCGTGTGAAAGAATTTGCATTGGGCGATGAGCCAATTACCCCAAGAGCATTGTTGGGGACAGTTCCCGTAGTTGCTATGTCACCCGATATGCGAGCCATCACAACAGGCGGGCCGTCCGAACGGCGCAAGATGCTAGACATTGCACTCTCGCAGTCAGACTCCGTGTATCTCGACAATCTCGTGCGGTACAAAAAGGCTTTACAACAGCGCAATGCTTTGCTGAAGGACGCAGATGGTATTGGCGATATGGCGGGTTTTGATGCGTGGACAGAGACATTGTGCACACTCGGGGCGGCGGTTGTATCCAAGCGTATACAGTTTGTTTCGCAATTGCGCGAGCGGGTGAAAGAGTGGTACGCAACCATAGCACAGTCGAATGAACATGTGCACATCGTGTACAAATGTGAAGGTCTCGCAGATGAAGATTCGGAAGGTGAGAGCGGCAACACTGTGTCGTTGTTGGAATCACGGTTTCGCGATGCTTTTCGCGCCATAGAATCTCGTGAAATGCGCAATGGGCGCACATTGATAGGTCCACATCTCGACGACTTGCACCTTGAGCTTCACGACATGCCATTTCGCGATGCCGCCTCTCAGGGACAGCACAAAACAATGTTGATTTCACTAAAGCTCGCTGAGTTCTCATTGTTGCGAGACCGATGCCGGGAAACCCCAATTGTGTTGTTCGACGACGTCTTTAGCGAGCTCGATGCACAACGGGCACACAATGTTGTAGAGGTTCTAGCACGTGATGCGCAGGTGTTTGTAACGACAACAGACGAGCACGTTCTTGCCGACATTCGCGAGCAAGGACCTGAATATCAAGCGTATAGAGTTGAACATGGCACGGTGACACAGTTGTGAATCGTCGCAAAAAACAGAGCACTCCACGCATGGAAAAAACTACCGAGATATCCGTAGTACTCAAAGCCATGCAAGAACGGTACAAACTGGCTGCCAAGATCGAGCGAGCTGAAATGCCTGTGATATGGCAAGAAGTTGTTGGCGAGCGCATTGCTGGGGTCTCGCGCGTAACAGATTTTCACAATGGAACTTTGTATGTGCAGGTCCGCAGTGGAGCTTGGCGCTCAGAACTCACAATGTTGAACGACAGTATTCTAGCCAAGCTCAACCAACGACTGCAACAACTTGTGAACGAACCACCCCGCGTAAAAAAAATTGTGTTTCGATAGTTCCACCCACAACACGGGAAGAAGCAATTCTCAAACGCTCACGTCCCTTTAGTTTCTTTCGCAAAAGGCGAGTTGCACCCTTCCGGATGCGAACGACAATTAGAGGCAAGATGGACCCCGTCAACCCAGGGTTACGCTCGCTAGCGCCCGCTCACTCTGGGCTAAGAAAGTGTGCCTTACGGGCACGCACTTGGATTAGGGTAGGGGTTGCCAGTAGGTGTCGCCTCTAAACTCGCTTCCACAAGTGCAGCAAACTCTATTGTCCAATTATTCCATTCCGTCCATTCCGTCCATTCAGTCCATTCCGTCCATTCCGTCCATTCAGTCCATTCCGTCCATTCAGTCCCTTTCCCACAGTGCAAATCATGATTAGTCAATAACCTAAAAAAAACGTAAATTCGGTGTTTAGTTTCTGTAACTGTGCATTGCGCATTTCAGTGAGAAAATATGGCTGACGAAAACATAGAGAATAGCGCACCTTTAGGTGCAGAAGGCATGCCTGCGTATAGCGAAGGCAGTATCAAGGTGTTGGAGGGGCTCGAAGCAGTTCGCAAGCGTCCGGCGATGTATATCGGCGACGTCGGTGATCGCGGACTCCACCATTTGATTTATGAAGTTGTCGACAACTCAATTGATGAAGCCTTAGCTGGTTATTGCGACATTATTACTGTCACCCTACACAATGACGGCAGCTGTTCAGTTCAGGACAACGGTCGCGGTATTCCAACCGGAATGCACCCCGTTAAAAAGATCAGTACCCTCGAAGTTGTTATGTGCACGCTGCACGCCGGTGGTAAGTTTGATAAGAACTCTTACAAGGTCTCGGGTGGTTTGCACGGTGTAGGTGTTTCATGTGTGAACGCCCTCGCAACCAACATGACAGCCACCATCAAGCGCGATGGGACTGTATACGAGCAGAAGTATTCTCGCGGTGTGCCGCAGTCAAATGTACAAGAAGTTGGTACCGCTACAGACACAGGAACACAGATCCGTTTCTGGCCAGACGACACCATCTTTAATACGGTTGAATTTCATTTTGAACGCGTAGCAGACCGATTGCGCGAACTCGCCTTTTTGAACCCAACGATAGCAATCAAGCTGGTTGACGAGCGCGCCTCAACGGAGGAAACATTCTTCTTCCCGGGCGGATTAACCCAATTCGTAACATATGTGGATGAAGGCAAACCTCAAGTAGTTGAGCCAATTACCATACATGGGGTTGGAGATGGCTCAGATGAAACAGAGGTTGTCGTAGACCTTTGTTTTGCCTACAACTCAAGTTATGCCGAAACCGTGTTGTCTTATGTCAACAACATCAACACCGTTGAGGGTGGAACGCATGTTTCTGGATTCCGTTCGGCGTTAACTCGTACGCTAAACACATATGCCACGCAGAATAAATTGCTGAAGTCAGATAAGATTTCACTCACCGGTGAAGACTTTCGCGAAGGCCTCACTGCTATTATCAGCGTAAAGGTTGCCGAGCCTCAGTTTGAAGGTCAAACCAAAACAAAACTGGGTAATGGTGATGTAGACGGTATTGTTCGCAGCATTGTGAACGAACACCTCGCACTGTACTTAGACACAAACCCGTCGATCGGGAAAAAAATCATTGAAAAGGCAGTGTTGGCAGCAGAAGCGCGCATTGCCGCTCGCAAATCTCGCGAGTTGGTGCGTCGCAAAAACGCACTTGAATTTTCGAGCTTGCCAGGTAAATTGGCCGATTGCTCGAGCAGAGACCCAGAAGAATGCGAAGTGTACTTGGTGGAGGGAGACTCTGCCGGTGGTTCGGCCAAGCAAGGTCGAGATCGTCGTTTTCAAGCGATTTTGCCACTGAAAGGTAAAATCTTAAATGTACAAAAAGCGCGCTTGAGCAAGATTCTCGAAAACGATGAAATTCGAGCTATTTTTACGGCTCTCGGAACAGGCTTTGGCGAACAGTTTAACGCATCAAAGTGTCGATATGGTAAGATCATTCTCATGGCCGATGCCGATGTAGACGGATCGCACATTCGCACATTGATTCTCACGCTGTTTTTCAATTATATGCGCGACTTGATCGAAGACGGCAAGGTGTATATCGCACAACCGCCGTTGTACAAAGTCAAGAAAGGCAAGACTGAAAGATATGCATACAACGAAAAGCAGTTGGAAGAAGTGTTGGCGCAATATGGAGGCGATGAAGAAGATCCAGAACGCGGCCGCAAGAATGTCACACTCTCCCGCTTTAAGGGTCTTGGTGAAATGAATCCAGAGCAGTTGTGGGAAACAACAATGAATCCCGACACGCGCACGCTGTTGAAAGTATCGATCGAAAACGCCGCCGCTGCAACGCGTTTATTTGAAACGCTGATGGGCGACCAAGTGGAACCTCGCAGAGATTTTATTGAGCGCAACGCTCAGTATGTGAAAAACCTCGACGTGTAACATGAAACGCGTCTTTCGAGCGCTCAAGTCATGGTCAAACCTCGCATTGGTTGTCGCTACTCTTATTGTTGGCGGGATGATTTGGGTGTTTGTCGATCAAGTGTTTCTCGATCCGCCAATGCAATCGCGCATTGAGGTTTCAGACGATTTGGTGCGGGCCGGAGAAGCTATTCAGATGGAAATACTGAATGGCTGCGGAGTTGATGGAGTGGCGATGGACATCCTCAACTACATGCGTGCTCGCGGATTCGATGTAGTAGAAATTGGCAACTACACCTCGTTCGAAATCGAACGTTCGCAAGTAGTTGACCGCGTTGGCGACAGCATTTCAGCTGCGAAAGTTGCCTACGCGCTCGGAATCGCTGATAGTTGTATAGTAACAGATATTGATTCCACTTTAGTGTTGCGCAACAGCGTAATCATAGGTAGGGACTACGGCCAACTGAAGCCGTATCAACCGTAATTCATCTAGGAGCACATGAACTCAGAGAATTCATTTGAGCTAGCCCAGTTTTGTTGTCAGGTTCTGATGAGCCGCAAGGCTGAAGAAATGTTGGTACTTGACTTGCAAGACATTGAGTCAGCGCCAGCAAACTATTTTGTGTTGTGTACCGGTACAAGCGAAGTGCATGTGAAAGCCCTCACCGACGCGCTTCTCAGGGGGATCCGCAATGCCGGCATGGAACGACCTCGTCTTGAAGGTGACGACGCCTATGAATGGGTGTTGATCGACTTTTTTGATGTTGTCGTGCATATTTTCCAAGAAGACACACGCGAATTCTACAATTTGGAAAAGTTGTGGGGCGATGCAAATATGTACAGTCCCGATGAAGAAGGCCAGCTCGAAGAAGTGGGTCCTGTGAACCAGGTTCTCGAAGAGAAAGAATAGTCGCAATATTCTTATATTGATGGCTGTATCCTGCCAGAGTTTTCCCGATGTGGAGAAGCTTTGCAGGCGATTCTTGCAAAAGATTTATCAAACATATATTCAGGTTGTTTTCACTATGAACATCTTCAAAAAGTCTGCTCTCGTACTCTGTGCGGCAAGCGCGATGATGTTGACCGCATGCCCTGGCGGCGGCAACGAACCAGTTGCAGTATCTGGCGAAATGCCGCGATATTCACTTGAACACGCTCCTTGGTATGACGCCGAGAACGCAGCCCCTCCAGGAGCTGACCCAAGCGTGAGTGCAGAAGATGGTGGAGATGGATTTGAAGCCATAGCAGAAGACACTGGTTGGGACACATTTGTTGCCACAGACGAAGAAACGCGTCTATTCGGCAGTCCAAATGCCAAGAAAGGCGGTGAGTTCGTGAACATTATCACGCGCTTTCCGCTCTCATTTCGTCCGTTTTACTACGGAAAAGACAGCTACTTCGCTGAGAACAACATTATGAGTGGAATGGTGTATGAGTCTCTTCTTACACTACACCCATCAACATTGCGATTCATGCCTGCTTTGGCGTCTCACTGGAAGATTTCTGATGACAAACGCACATTCTGGTTCAGAATAAACCCAAATGCACGCTTTAGTGACGGCTCACCTGTCACTTCACGCGATGTTGTTGCAACGTACCGATTGATCATGGATGAAAGCTTGTTGTCACCGTCATTGCGCGTGAGCTACGAGAAATACTCAGAACCCGTTCCGGAAAGCAAATACATTGTGCGTGTAGATTGTACTGAAGACAACTGGCGTGCATTTATGGGATTTGCCGCAAGTACGCAGATTCTGAGCGCAAATGAGATTGGTGACTTAACAGGAACTGAATTCCTCGAGATGTATCACTTGAAAATGCCATTGGGTACTGGACCATATGTGGTTGATCCGGATGACATCAAGAATCAGAAAGAATACATCATTACACGTCGCGAAGACTTTTGGGCTCGTGATTGGGATTACCACAAAGTCACTGGCAATTTCGACCGCATTGTTATCAAAGTAGTGAAGGACAACCAGACTCTCGAATATGAAAAATTCAAGAAAGGTGAGCAGGACTACTTCTACTTTACAAGTTCTACAATGGAACAGTGGGTCCACGATACATACCCGTCGCTCGAGAATGGCTTAATTCAAAAGTACCGCGTAGAAACGCAAGCCGCTGCAGGACGTTGGGGTATTGTGATGAATATGCGCAAACCGCCTTTTGACGATATCCGCATTCGCAAAGCATTTGCTCATTTGTTTGATCGCGAAAAGTATGCAGAAGAAGCACTATACGGTGAGTATGGCTTGCTCGACAGTTACTACCAGAATTCGCCTTATGCAAATGACGACAATCCAATCGTACGCTTTGATCCTGAAAAAGCCAGTGAATTGTTGGCAGAAGCTGGTTGGACTGAGAGAAATGAAAGTGGAATTCTCACAAAGGACGGACAGCAGTTCAGTGTTGATTTGGGGATAGTTAAGCCCGTTGAAAAGTTTGTTACTCCGTATCAGCAAACATTACGTGAAGCAGGAATTGATCTCAAAATCAAGTTTCAAGATGGAAACGCACTCAGCGAAGCCTCTATGAATAGAAACTTCGTATTGAGCTGGGAATTGTGGGGAAGTTTGATTTTCCCAAATCCAGAAACATCTCTGTTAGGAAAATTGGCCGATGAAGACAACAACACGAATACGGCTGGATTCAAAAACGACAGAGTTGATGAGTTGATTGAAGTGTACAACAAAGAGTTCGATATCACGAAGCGTTATGCAATTGCGCAAGAAATTGACTCAATTGTGATGGAGACCTATAAAGAAGTTCACTTGTGGTATGCCAAGGGTGTCAAGCTCGGAGTATGGAAGAAATTCGGTATGCCGGAATGGGTCTTCCAACGCTATACTCGTTCTGGTGACCACACTGCAGCCATTTACTCTTACTGGTGGTATGAGCCAGAAATGGCAGCAAAAACCATTGAAGCGATGCAAACAGGAGCTGTCATCGAGCCATATGATGGCACTCCTAAAAGTGTCAAATACTGGGAAGGCTTTACAATATCTGAAGAGCCTGCAGATGACATGAAGAGCGACGAGAAAGCAGAAGGCGCTGAATAATGAGAAGGCAAGTAATTGCATTGTTTGCTGCTAGTAGTTTGTTGGCCGCATCCTGTGGCGATACTAGTGACAAGTCTCAGCATCAAGCTAACAGCGATGCAACAACAGAAGTCAGCCTGACAATTGTTGAGCCGTCTGAAGTAAAGGCAGAACTCGGTGGGGCAGGTTTCGAAGACATTGCTTCCGAGTTGGGCTTTTCTACGAATTCTGTTGCGACAGATAAATTACACCTATATGGTAGCTCTGAAGCAAAAACAGGTGGTAGCATCACGTCTATAACCACGCGTTTTCCTCTGACAATGCGACCGGGTTTGTTTGGTCAGAACACCACATATACTGAGAACGACATGATTAGCAAATTGTGTTATCAGTACTTGATGGAAATTGATCACGTAACCATGGGCTTTTTGCCGCAATTGGCCTCGCATTGGAAGATCAGCGAAGACCGCATGACGTATACATACCGTATCGACCCGCGGGCGCGCTTTGCAGACGGATCACAAGTGACTGCTGAGGACGTTGCTGCGAGTTGGAGACTTATTGTTGATGACTCAATGTTGCTGCCATTTGCGCAGGAAACATTTGGCAAGTTCTTTGAACCGAAAGTTCTCAGCCCGTTTATTGTTGAAGTGAAATGTCGGGAGAATGACTGGCACAATTTCATTCAGTTCTCTAGTGGTATGTCAATTCTTCCAGCTCAATACATCAAAGACTTGAGCGGAACTGAGTTCATTGAACAATACCATCTCACCATGCCTCCTGGCTCAGGTGAGTATGAAATCAAGCCAGAAAACGTGAAGAACCAGAACAGTTGGCTGTTTACCCGCCGTACTGATTACTGGGGGAGTGCGCTCGCACATAACAAGAATCGAGGAAATTTCGATACAATCAAGTTTGAAGTGGTCAAAGACAATCCAACTCTTGAGTATCAAAAATACTTGAAGGGTGAGCAAGACTTCTTCTACTACACTAGCCGCACAATGGAACAATGGGTGCACGACGGAGACAACACTCCGTTGCAGAATGGTTGGACCAAGAAGATGCGAGTGCACACCAATGGTCCGGCTGGAACCTGGGGTATTCACTTCAACATGCGCAAAGCTCCGTTCAATGATATTCGTGTGCGCAAGGCTTTTGCTTTGGCATTTAATCGCGAGAAATTCATCGAAGAAGTGTTATACAATGAGTACGCTACACTGGATTCGTATTTCGATAATTCTGTGTATCGCAACCCAGATTTGCCACTTATCCGGTATAATCCAGAAGAAGCAGCTAAGTTGCTTGCAGCAGCTGGATGGGATAAGCGCAATGCAGACGGATGGCTAGTGAATGATGCCGGCCAAGTATTTGTGGTGGAAATGGGTATTATCAAGCCAGTCGAGAAGTTTGTTACTCCTTGGCAGCAAGAATTGCGTAAACTGGGCGTGAAGTTGGAGCTTAAGTTCCAGGATCAAAACACATTGTTTGAAAGCGCGATGAACCGCAGCTTTGTGTTGTACTGGAATAATCTGACAGGGAATATATTCCCAAATCCGAAAGAAGGTTGGGACTCAAAACTGGCTGAAAAAGACGACAACTGGAATATAGCTGGCGTGAATGACCCTAGGCTTGATAGCGTGTTTCATGTGTATGACAATTCCATGGATCAACGCGAACGCATCGAATTGATTCGTTCTGTAGATGCGATGCTCATGGAGCTCATGCCGGAAATACTGCTGTACCGTCCACAAGGAATTAAAATCGGTTATTGGGATAAGTTTGGCATGCCAGATTATGTGTTCTACAATCTGACGCAGCCGGGCGACCACGACATAGCGATTTGTCAATTGTGGTGGTACGACGAATCCAAAGCACAGTCTATGCAACAAGCCCAAAAGGATGGCACTGCAATAGGCACATACGAATCAGTAAACGATGTTCGTTACTGGAAAGAATACCAACAATAGTGTGATCAGAGATCATGGCAGAATATTTTATACGAAGACTACTTTTAGCAATCCCAACGTTCTTTATTAGTACGTTTATTGTGTTCACGATTGTTCGTGAAACTCCGGGCAGCCCGCTTGATAGAGCGATTATGGAGCTCAAGATGAGCGCAGCTACCGAAGGAGCGGCTAGCTCAAATTCGTTTGGAGGGTCTGGCGAGATACCAGAAGAGGCTCTTGAAGAATTGAAGAGATTTTATGGTTATGACCGTCCAATTTGGCGTGCGTATCTCGACTGGTTAGGCGTCATGCCGCGTCAGACGGTATCGTACAAGCTCACAGAGGGCACTCCGAGAAATATTGGTGATGGTGTTCGAGCTATTGCAAATATTGAAAATGGAAACTGGGTCATCCGTGACTACCGCGATCAGGATCGAGTTATCGATACATGGACCATCGATACCGAAACAAAGGTGGCAGACAATGGCGACAAACAAGTGCGAATCTTCAAAGAAGAGCGATCTGGTATTCTGCAATTAGACTTTGGTAAGTCGCATGAATACCGGCAGACAGTGTTAGAGCTCGTCAAAGAGCGATTGCCGATATCGCTACAATTCGGAATCATTGGTTTGCTTTTGTCATACACCGTCTGTGTGTACCTCGGTATTTTGAAAGCACTCAACCACGGATCGGCGTTTGACCTAACTACATCTGTGTTAGTGTTTGTTGGATACTCCATTCCAGGATGGGCATTGGGTGCGGTATTGCTCGTGATGTTGGGAGGTGGTTCGTTTTACGATGTGTTCCCACTTGGTGGATTCCAGAGTGACAACTACGAAACACTCTCTTTCTTTGGAAAAGTGTGGGATCATGCCTATCACTTTGTATTGCCAACCATTGCCTATACGATTGCTAGTTTTGCCTCCTTGACGATGTTGATGAAAAACTCGTTGTTGGAGAACCTTTCGCAAGACTATATACGAACGGCTTTTGCAAAAGGATTGCGTGAAAAGCGTGTGATATGGATTCATGCTATGCGCAACTCGATTATTCCATTGGCCTCGAGAATTGGTTTTATCGTCGCATTGTTTTTGGCAAGCTCCTACTTGATTGAGCTTGTGTTTAACATCGATGGTCTCGGCATGCTCACATTCCGTGCGATCCTCGCTCGAGATTTTCCAATTGTGTTTGGCTTTGCCGTTATCAGTGTGATTATACAGTTGGTGGGTACGATGTTGTCGGACCTTGCCTTGTCAGTAGTTAACCCACGAATCAGATTCAAGTAAGTAGACTTTTGATATATGAGTAATCAGAAAAAAGAAACTACACCGGAAAAACCGCTGACGATTAATCAGCGTAGGTGGAGCAAGTTTAAGGGTTTGAAACGCGGCTACTATTCGTTTTACATCCTAATCGGTGCATTTCTCCTGTCATTCTTCCTACCGCTTTTTATAGGTAGTAAGGCTCTGATGGTGAGTTATGAAGGCGAATTGTATTTTCCAGCATTACGCGCCACATGGAACCATGCCACTTGGGGTTTGGTGCAAATAAGTGAGTATGTACCCCGAGATGAACTCGGCCAAGAAGGCGGAGGAGACGAAGGTGTTAACTACCGCGCTTTGCAGGCACAGTATGAATTGGAAGATGAAGGAAACTGGGTAATCATGCCAATGTATCCTTACGATCCATTTGAAGATCTGGGTACCGAAGGCAACAAAGTGTTTATGGCGCCATTTGAAACGGAGTCATATACTGTTGCAGGTATGGAATTGGAATCAACTCCGCGCATCTTTGGAACAGACAACAACGGTCGCGACGTATTTAGCCGTATGGCATATGGCTTCAACATCTCCATTATGTTCGCGCTTGTGGTAGCACTGAGCTCCTATCTGATAGGAATTCCATTTGGTGCGCTGTCCGGGTATTTTGGAGGATGGACAGACATGCTATTGCAGCGTGTTGTAGAGATTTGGTCCACGCTGCCATTCCTCTTTTTGGTCATCATTTTTGTTGCGCTTATGGGGCCCTCATTCTTCCTGTTGGTCGCCTTGTTGGCGTTCTTCGGATGGATAGGTATTTCGCTTCTTATGCGCGCAGAGTTCTATCGCGAAAAATCAAAAGACTATGTTGCGGCGGCAGTCTCCATTGGAGTACCAACACGCCAGATACTCGTCAAACATATTCTGCCAAACTCATTGGTTCCAATCATCACATATTTCCCATTTGCAGTGGTTCTCAACATTAGTTCGTTGGTATCTCTCGACTTCTTGGGATTTGGATTGGCACCTCCAACACCAAGTTGGGGAGCCATGGTAGGTGTAGGATTGCAAAACATCACGACAGGATACTGGTGGTTGGTTATTGTACCATTGGCAGCAATGTTTATAACGCTTTTGCTGACCGTGTTTATCGGTGAAGCAGTTCGCGAAGCATTTGATCCAAAAGTCTTTAGTCGCTTGCGCTAATACCGCCAAATTGTGAAGTATTTCGACACAAAAACACAAAACAACTGTGAATAAAGAAAAACTAATAGAAGTCAAGAATCTCAGAACATACTTCCGTGTCGGCGGCGAGTGGGCCAAGGCGGTAGACGGGGTATCGTTTGACGTATACAAAGGCGAGACTCTCGGTATTGTTGGTGAGTCAGGATCCGGCAAATCTGTTACGTCGCTCTCACTCATGAAGCTCATTCCGAGTCCTCCAGGTGAGATTGTTGGAGGAGAAATCCTGTACAATGGCAAGGATATCGTGAAGCTGAGCTATGAGGATATGTATAAGATCCGCGGTTCAGAGATTGCCATGATTTTCCAAGAGCCAATGACATCGCTCAACCCTGTATTCAAAGTCGGCATGCAGGTGATGGAGTCTATCCTTAGTCACGAGAGTGTGACTGAAAAAGAAGCGTGGAACAGAGCCGTTGAAATGCTTCGCGCCGTTGGTATCCCAGATCCAGAGAAACGAATGGATGACTATCCGCACCAGTTCTCCGGTGGAATGCGTCAACGCGCCATGATAGCCATTGCTCTTGCGTGTAACCCAGCATTGTTGATTGCTGACGAACCTACAACAGCGCTCGATGTAACGATTCAGGCTCAGATTCTCGAGTTAATGATGGAACTCAAGCAGCGTCGCAAAGAAGCCGCAGTAATGCTGATCACGCACGACATGTCCGTTGTTGCAGAAACATGCGACCGAGTGATCGTTATGTATGGCGGTAAGATTCAAGAAGTTGCCGAGGTCAATGAACTGTTCAATAATCCTGAACATCCATATACGCGAGGCTTACTAGAGTCCATTCCGCAACCTGTACCAGGTGGCCGTATTGAGAAACTTCATGCTATTAAAGGCAATGTGCCAAGTGTGATGAATCTCCCGGTGGGATGTAAGTTTTGTACACGATGTGAAGTGAAGTTAGACAAATGCGATACAGTCGAACCGGAACTGATGCAAGTAAAACCTGGACACTATGTGCGCTGTCACTTGGCAGCAGAAGACGCACAACACTCAGCCGCTGCATCGGCAGGAGGCAATGATGAGTAACAAACGCGAACTCCTGTTAGAAGTCAAGAATTTGCAGGTGTATTTCCCTGTGTATGGCGGTGTGTTTCAACGCAAAGTAACCGAAGTAAAGGCGGTAGACGGTGTGTCTTTCAAGCTTTATAAAGGTGAAACGCTCGGTATTGTAGGTGAATCCGGATGCGGCAAAACAACTGTTGGTCGTGCTATTATCAACGTATTACGCCATGTTTCACCCGATGTGCATATCGGTGGTGAGATACTGTACTACGACAATGGCAAACCAGTTGATATCGCTCATTTGGGCAAGAGCGATATGTTGCCATATCGGTCAAAAATTCAAATGATTTTTCAAGATCCTTATAGCTCATTGAATGTGCGTCATTCTATTCGTCAGATTGTAGGCGAACCAATGGCTTTGCACATGCCAACAATGTCGAGTAAAGAGATCGATGAAAAGGTAGAGTGGTTGCTCGAAAAAGTGGGTTTGCAGCCGGAATACTCAGTTCGTTTTCCACATGAATTTTCTGGTGGACAA
>JAUHYX010000032.1 GCA_030426285.1 bacterium | reverse complement strand
GCTTATTACAACGGCAACGTCAGTAACTTGAGTGCATGGCAATCGGCTACTGGGCAAGCAACAAACACAATTGAGCATGAGCCTTCGTTCACAAGTGATTTTGACTTGCACACCAACGATGCAATGTTAAATGGTGGTGCTACACCTATTGATGGTGTAACAAAAGACATTGATGGTAACAACCGCTCTACAGTTGCTCCAGACCTTGGTTGTACAGAGTTTACGCCAACTGGTCTCGACGCCAAGATTGTATGGGTTGGTCCGGTACCACCAATTGCAGCTGGCTCTCAGGACGTTCAGGTACAGATTGCAAACCTTCGCACAACAACTATCACATCAGTTGAAATTGAGTACACAGATGGTACAAACACTGTGAACGAAACATTCACTGGTTTGAGCATTGCTGCAGAAGGTGGTCAACTCATCACGTTCTCAACTCCTTACAACTTGCAAAGCCAGGTGACAATGAGTGCAGAGATAATCTCTGTTAATGGAACTACAGATGACGTAGAAGAAAACAATGTTACGCCAGACGTCGACGTTGCTCCTGCCCTCGAGGGTGCCTACACAATGGGTGGATCTTCGGCTGACTTTGAAACGATGGACGACTTTATTGACTATCTCGGTCAAGCTGGCGTTTCAGGTGCTGTTACATTGAACTGTAACACGGGTACGTACAATGGTCAGTGGATTCTTCCTCCATTCTTTGGAGCGAGTGAAGAAAACACAATTACCATTCAGGCTGGTTCAGGCAATCGCAGTGATGTGACATTCCAGGCAACTGGCTCGCTATCGTCTACCGACCCACATACAATTCAAGTAGGTGACAACGCAGAATGGTACATCATCCGCGATGTCACAATTCTTGGAACAACATCTGGATCGTATGCTTACACACTGCAGATCATGCCAGGTGTAAAGAATGTTGTAGTTGACAATTGCCACATTGAAAACGTACTTACAAACACGTCATCTTCTCAGCGCCCAGTTGCGTTCTACCCAGGTGGTACTCGTGAGAACGTGACTATTAATGGATGTGAAGTTGTTGGTGGATACTACGGTATTTATGTGTATGGTTTGTACCAACTGTATAGCTCTGGTATCAACATCACAAACAACAATATACGTGACTTCTACTACTACGGTCTGTACTACTACTATTACCATGAAAATGGTCAGATCAGTGGCAACCGTGTGTTTAGACAAGAGAGATCAAGTGTTAGCTCTACGGCCTACGGAATCTACACATACTACGCTCGTGGTATGGATATTTCACGCAATGAGTTGACTGCATTCACAAGCTCAACTGGTACTCGTCCGTCAACAATCTACGGTATGAGAATCTACTATTCTCCTTCAGAAGCAGGCAACCCGAATGTAGTATCAAACAACTTGTTCTACGACTTAGAGCCGACGTCGACGCTGTACGCGATGTATATCTATTACTCTGACAATGTGGATGTTAATCACAACACATTCTCTTTGCATCCAACATACAACGCGTCATCTTCACAATTGCTCGTGTATGAGTATGAGAGCCCAGGTACGACAATCAACAACAACTTGTTTGATTTGAACTACAACAACTCGTCGCAAATTTTGCCTACGTTTATCAATACCAATGGCGTTACTGCAGAAGGCAACCACTATTACTTGAGTGGTTCAAACCCTAATGCATTCTATGGCGCAGCCTTTGGCTTCGGATACTTCACTCTTGATGCATGGCAAGCAGCGACTGGATTTGATGAGATGGGAACCGAAGGCGATCCGTTGCTGAACGCTCCAAATACAAGAGACTTGGGAATTGCATGGAACTCTCCAGCTGCAAACAACCCAGGCAATGTAGTTGCGAATCCTATGTATGACTACAATGGATTGATGCGCAGTACTCGCTTTGCAGATCGCGGTGCATTTACTTCAGCACCAACAGTTGAATTCGCAAACGATGTCGACTTTGGTAAAGTTGGTCAACAAGTAATGGCTCCAATTGCATTGCAGAATACATCTGGATATGCAGCCATTAACGTGAACAATGTTGATGTTGATAACCCGAGCTTTACATTGGCAAATATCAATGGTGCCAAGTCTGGCGATGTTATCGCTGCATATACTCTTGAAGGCGATGCAGAGCGCACTGGCAACGTATCATTTGGTATCCAGACTGTTTCTGGGGCAGGCATGCAACAAGGCATGATTTCTGCAGTGAACAGCAGTCCGAACAACCCTGCAATGATGATGGTAGAAGGCTACTACGCATCACTGTCGGCATTTGATGAAGATGGAAACGATCTTACAAACCCAATCAACAAGTTTGATGTTGGTGGTGTGCTTGTAGGTGGAACTCCAGTTTCTACGAACTTCGAAATGGGGCCAGATGTAGCAGATCTAGACGTACCAATGGTAGTTTCTAGCTATGCATTGTCAGGTGACGACGCAGCCCTATTCCGCGTATCAACTATTCCAAATGAACTCGACAACACAATTGTTGTTGCAATAACATTGGATCCATTGGGTGCGACGCCAGGAACCAAGTCAGCGTACTTGACAATCAACCATACTGGTGCAAATGGCCCAGCTACGGTAATTGAAATCACAGGTAAGGTTGGTAAGCCGCTTCTTGGCTCTCCTTCGTTGGTAGACCTTCCTTATGCCGCAATTGGTCAAACGTACAATGGTGCAACTGACAATGTTGCTTTGATTCCATTGACTCGTGCCGGTTTGGTAGATGTTGAAATGTACGGAAGCCCAGTCCGTACTGGTTCTGGTGCAGGACAGATTGAAGTAGTTAGCAACAATGGTCGTCGCTATATCCGTGGCCGTTACACCCCAGGTGGTGATGTAGTGGTAGATGGCGATATCAACAATGTCAATACGTGGAAATCTGCAAGCCAGTTGGATCCAGTAGTTATCACTGACGAAGATCCATGGTTGATCGCAGTTCGCTTGCGTGAACCAGGTTCTAACGCGGTACAAGGCACATACAGTGCAGAACTCGCATTGTCAGATGGTACAGGAGAAGGCAAGTGTAATGCTGAGAACATCGTAGTTGTGAGCGTTGTTGGTCAAATTTTGTCTGACCCAACACAGCTTCAGTTCTATCCGATTCAATTGGCATTTGGTACTGTACCAGTAGGAACGTCTCAATTGAAGACACTTACGTTGAGAAACCAGAGTGGTAATGCTGGAATGGCGACGTTGAACATCACTGGTGATGCTTTCACCTTTGAAGATGGCTCCCGCAGTCAAATGATTGACATGCCAGCCGACAACTCTCCAGTACTCGTCAACATTCGCTTCTCTCCAGTGGATGCTGGTCCAGTGAATGGTGGCTTGTCCGCTTCAGGTGTTCTCAATGGTACGCTTCCACTCAGTGGTACTGGTCTCGCAGCCAATTCTGATGATCTGATCTTCATGGTAGATGGTCAAGTGATTGAGAACTTGCTCGAATTCGGTGAAGTTGCAGTAGGTCAAGTCGGAACAAAAACAGTTCAGGTTGTAAACAATAACTTGGCTCCGGTAAACATTACGTTTATCTCTCGTTCTGGCTTGAATGCAACGCAGTACACTGTAGGCAACATGACAAATATGACTGTTGCAGGTAACGGCGGAGTAGAGTCTTTCCCGATTAACTTCGTTCCAACATCTACTACAAACCCTGAGAAGATCGCAACGATCACGGTATACAACTCAACAGATGCGCCGAAGTCATTTAATGTGAAAGGTAAGGCCGTTCTCCAAACATCAGACTTTGTTGATGTTTCGTTTACGCCAAGCAGTCACAACTTTGGCAACTCTACAAACACATATGAGTTTACGCTTACGAATGACGGAACAGCTGAAGCAACGTTGACTGCAGCAGTTGTTCTTGGATCTGGTAACTTCTCGATCGTAGACGGTCAGGGAACGTTCCCACGCACGATTGCAGCAAACGGTGGTACAACAACTATCACTGTTGAATTCGACGCTTCGCAAGGAACCAACGGCCCGCGTTCTGCTACACTGCTTGCAGCAGTAGACGGTGTTGGCACATATCCAACTGCCACAATGACTGGTGTTGTTCCTGGAACACAGGACAACAGCGGATCTATTAGCGCAATTGAACTCAACGAGAATATTCTCGCTGTTCAAGGCGCGTATCCAAACCCAGTTGTTGAGACTAGTGAGTTCCGCTACACTCTAACAGATGCAGTTTCTGCTGTAACTGTTACGTTCTATGACGCAGCTGGTAACGAGATGATCACGTTGAGCGGTAGTGCTGCTGCTGGCTCACACAGTGTGGCTCTCGATGCAACAACACTGCCTAATGGTACATACTTTGCTGTAGTTTCAGCAGATGGTGTTTCCAAGGCAAGTAAGGTTGTAGTGTTGAAGTAATCACTCAAATACACTTTGTATCTGAGAAGCCGCGTACCTTAACTGGTACGCGGCTTTTTTGTACCTGTTGAATTGGATATACTGGCGTTCATTCCGTATTTTTCAAGTCTATGTTTAGTTTTTCGTCATCACATAACAACACACCTGCTTTAACAGACAGGCAACAACTCGTACTGCGATGTGTTGTGAACCAGTACATTCTCACAGCTAAGCCTGTTGGCTCTCGCGTGGTCGCTCGTTTGTTGGCCGGAAATCTCGTTGCGGTCAGTGCAGCCACTATCAGAAATGAAATGGCAGATTTGGAATATCTCGGCTACCTCATTCAACCGCACACCTCCGCCGGTAGAATACCTACCGACCTTGGTTATCGTTTTTATGTGAATGAAATGATGACTGGGTCTGGGTACAGCTCAGACTTCATCGACGCTGTAGAAACTCCAAGCAAGGACGTAGAACTCAACCGACCATCATCTATCAAGAGTGTTTCGAGACTGATCGGTGGCTTGTCGCACTACCTCGGCATAGTTTCCATGCCAAGACTTCTCAATAGTGTTATCGAAGGAGTACAAATAGTGCCGCTTTCTTCTAGTCGTGTTCTGATGATTGTTGAGTTAGAAGACGACGCAGTGAGAACCGTCTCTCTCGAATTTGAAGAAGAAGTGGATCAATCAGAATTACAGTTGCTCTCTACCGCGCTGCGCGATCGTTTAGCGGGACGAACACTGACGTTTGTGAGAGACAACCTGAAGGAATTGATGACCGATATTGAGAGCTCTCACCCAGAACTCATTAGGATGGTCATCGATGCATCACAAGAC
This sequence comes from bacterium, assembly GCA_030426285.1. Lineage (GTDB taxonomy): Bacteria > Bacteroidota > Ignavibacteria > Kapaibacteriales > UBA7675 > JAUHYX01. The sequence continues at coordinate 14,220 of JAUHYX010000032.1, read as the reverse complement.
CTGCTGTATCAAACATCACAACAACGTATCCATGTTTCGGGTGCTGGAAATTTACTGCAATACCCAGAACTTGTTGAGAATGAAGGCTACCGCAGTGTGATAGAACTTGTAGAGAACGAAGACATTATCGTGCACCTTTTAGAGGACCAAGTTCCCTCGCCTGGGCAAATGCATATAGCTATTGGATCAGAAATGGGGAACAACCTTATGCATGGGTACAGTCTGATCGCAACTAGTTATGCAATAGACAAAGAAATGGGCACGATTGGCCTAATCGGACCCAAGCGCATGAATTACGCAAAAATGATGCAGATCCTCTCATCGGTTGCAACTTTAATAGAGCGTGAAGAGTAAGAGTGTTCACTCTTTACCGACTATAAACCGATTGAGTACACAATAAATCTGTGACTGTGGCGTTGGTTTACGCTGTTGGAGTAGGCTACAACACAGTCTATTCCATTCGTGTGTCGCAGCACATTTTCACATTTCATCAAAGAGAAACATTATGTCTGAACAGACTGAGTCAACTGACATTCCGGTAGAAGTCACCGGTAAAAAAGATGTTGAAGAAACCGTTGAAGGCATGCAGCAGGAAGATATGTCGAACGAGAACAACGAGCCAGAAACCGCTCCTGAAGAAACAAGTGAAGTGGATCAGCTAAAACTTGAACGCGATGAATTAAAAGATATGCTCTCGCGCAGAGTAGCCGAGTTGGATAATGCCAAGCGACGCTGGCAGCAGGAGAAAGACGATTTGAGCAGTATGACCACGATGGTGGTGCTCAACAAAATGCTGCCCATTTTTGACGACTTGCACAGAGCTCTCGACAGCGCACGCGAAGCGCAAAAAGTTGAAACTGTGATTGAAGGCCTCAAACTAGTGCTAAACAATGCAACTACTACATTTACAGAAATGGGTGTTGAACGCATGCACAGTGTTGGTGAGATATTTGATGTGAATAAACATGAAGCACTCGTACGTCAGCCTTCTGATAAACCAGAAAATGAAGTTCTTACCGAGTTCAAAGCCGGATATATGTACAAAGACAAAGTCCTTCGCCATGCTCAGGTGGTACTGAGTGCAGGACAACCAGAGGGAGAATAAGCGAAGATTATGTCGAAGAGAGACTATTACGAAGTATTGGGTGTCGACAGGAATGCCGACGAGAAAACACTGAAGTCTGCGTATCGCAAGCTTGCAATGAAGTATCATCCGGATCGCAACCCCGACAACGCTGAGGCAGAGGATAAATTCAAGGAAGCCAGCGAGGCATATGAGGTGCTTAGTGATGCACAAAAGCGCCAGCGCTACAATCAGTACGGCCACGAAGGAATGCGTCGTGGTCAGGACTTCCATGACTTTGGAAGTGTAAACGACATCTTTGACATTTTTGGACGCCAAGGTGGCGGTGGCAGTATCTTTGAAGAGTTCTTTGGTTTTGGCGGCGGCGGTGGCCAACGTGGTCAGCAGGGCGGTGAACGCGGCAAAGATTTGCGTATAAAGCTCGAGTTATCACTCGAGGAAATTGCAGAAGGCGTTGAAAAAACTCTTAAGTACAAACGACTTACTGAGTGTGATGTTTGTTCTGGTTCTGGAGCAAAGCCAGGCTCTGGTTCTTCCACGTGTGGTACATGTGGCGGACAAGGGCGCGTGCAACAAGTTTCTCGATCAGTGTTCGGACAATTTGTGAATGTCACAACTTGTACAACATGTAATGGTATGGGGAAAGTTGTAAAGGACCCATGTAGCAAGTGTCATGGCGAAGGGAGACAGAAAGGCGACACAACCGTCAAAGTCAGCATTCCTTCAGGTGTTTCTGATGGCAACTATATCCCAATTCCTGGAAAAGGGCATGCCGGTAGATTTGGTGGTCGAACTGGCGATCTCATCGTAGTGGTCGCTGAAAAAGAACATCCAGTGTTCATTCGCGACGGCGACAATGTGCTGTATGACCTGACAATAAGTTACCCAGATGCAGCTCTTGGTGGCGAGGTCGAAGTGCCGACATTGCAAGGAGAGTCCATTCTCACTATCGAACCTGGCACCCAACCTGGAACTATGCTTAGAATGCGCGACAAAGGCATTCAACGTCTTAATTCCTATGGTCGTGGTGATCAGATAGTTCGCGTGAATGTTTTTGTTCCTACCAAGCTTACAAGTAGAGAACGCAACACATTAAAGGAGTTGTCGAAGAGCGACAATATTGCTCCTAGTGAGGCTCAAAAGAAGGAAAAGGGCTCCAAGGATTTTTTTGACAAAGTTCGCGAAGTATTCAGTTAACGGGTACATGTGTTTTCCTGACCGGCCTGGAAGGACAGCACAACATTGAAAGTAGTTTCTAGACTGAGCGTTTACACCGCGCTCTCAGCCTCTGAGGTAAAAGCAGCGCTGTTTCTTTTCACCGCTGCTGCTGTTGGCTTTGCTTATTCGCTTTTCGGCGTTGAAAGCAGAAGAGCCGAACAATTGCAACAATTGTACAATGCCGCAGATTCGGTTGCTACCGCATTGGATTCTATCTATATTGGGCAAGACTCGAGTGAGCAGCTTTCCGTAGCTGCGGATTCAACGCAACCTTGCATCAACATCAATACGGCTTCGGCGTTGCAATTGCAACAACTGCCTCGGATAGGGCCTAAAATGGCGCAAAGAATAATTGCTTGGCGCGAGCAACAACCCTTTCTGATTATTGATGAAATCAAGCGAGTGCGAGGTATTGGTGAAAAAACATTTGCCAACATGGCATCACGTATTTGTGTAGATGAAGAGACAAAACCATGACTGAGCCCGTCATCTCTGTGTATTTTGCCCCAGATCGTACGTATATCTGCCTTTTTGAGCCGGATGGCAAAGGATTGTCGTTGGCATATGTCAACTCAACAGCTGATCCAATCGACTTTTTCTTGGCTCAAAGCGAAGAGGATTTACAAGTAGATCAGGGGTATGCGCAGCTCCAAGAAGTACTGATGGAAATTGCTGGTGCAGCCACAGATATCCGAGTAGTGGTGCCATTGTCTAGCGCCTACCTCTATCAGTTCCCAGCGCCATCAACGTTGAAGAAGGACGAAGTCGCCGAGCTGCTTGAATTTGAAATCAATCAACGCTTTCCGAACCGCAATCCCGACGAGTTTATCTCACGAGTGTACCAACTTGAACCTAAACTCGACGGTAGCTCTATGCTTATGGCAATATTGGTTGAACAGCGCATTCGCGATCTCGTGGGTGTTGCTCTACAGTCTTTAGGTGGTGAGATTACAGACTTTACAACCAGCCAAGTCGCTGCACATGACGCTTTGCGCATGAACTATCCAGAGCAAGATGGGTGTTTTTGCCTGTTTAATGTTTCAGAAAAATATGCAGATGTATCTGTCGTTCGCAACGGCAAAACTGCTTATATCAATACAGTGCCAGCCGAAGACACAGAACAGATTGCCGACAGTGTTGGCGCAGAAATGCGCACAGTTCTCGAAGAGTATGTTCCGTTTGTAGACGCGATCTATATGTTCGGGTCAACGCTCACTAAAGATGCTCTCGAGTTGTGTAAGACGCGTGAAGAAGTTGATGTGCGCAGACTCAATGGAATGCGTATGCTCACAACAACCTTAGGCGATCGCGAGCGCGCATACGTGTCGCGAGTAGCCCACAATCTTGTTTGCTGTGTAGGGGCTGCAATTCCTTCAGGTGAATTTGCGGCAGAAGTGTAATGCGAATCACTGGTGGTGAACTGAGGTCGCGCAGAATTGAAACTTCGCACTTGCGAGGAGTGCGTCCGACAACTGACAGAGTTCGCGAGTCACTGTTCAATATCATTGAGCACGCCGTTGTACTTGAGGATGCCACCGTGTTGGACATGTTTGGCGGATCCGGAATCCTATCGTTTGAGTCTTTGAGTCGTGGTGCAAGAGCTTGTTACTGCGTTGAAAAACACCGTGGCAATGCGAAATCTATCGCAAAAGCTGCACAGACTCTCAACCTTCAAGACACATTGACAGTTTTATGCAAAGACGCAACAAAGATTGTCTCCAATGACATCGATTCACCTTTGTCTCTCGCCTTCTTAGACCCACCATATAGCTCTGCGGTGTTAGATGCGGCGCTGCGAGTCTTGCCAACTCTTGCTTGGACAAACGACCATATGATTGTTGTTGAGCATTCCCCACAACACTTCTTTCAAATACCTTCTCAGTTGGTACAGGAAGATCAAAGGGGTTACGGAGACACTACGTTGACATTCTTCTCGGTTTTGAGCAATTCGGCTGCATCCACGTAGTCAAGTTTTGTATATTCTCTCAAGTACCTTTTGAGTAATAGCGGATTCTGTTGCGGTATACACTATGTCCAACATCCCCTATAGAATAGAAACCAAGCGCCTTGTTATTCGGTGCTGGAACCCCTCTGATGCTTGGAGCATGGAGGAGGCGATCATAGAGAGTTTAGACCACTTGTTGCCATGGATGCCTTGGGCTGTTCATGAGCCGCTATCTCTTGATGACCGTATTCAACTTCTGCGCGAATTTCGATGTAAATACGATGCCGATACCGATCACATCCTTGCGATTTTCGACAGAGATGAGCAAAGAGTTGTCGGTGGTACCGGACTTCACAAACGCGCCGAAGAAGGCGTGTTGGAAATAGGGTACTGGATTCGACTTAGTGAAGTCAACAAAGGGTATGCGACCGAAGCGTCAGCAGCATTGACGAGGGCAGGGTTTGACGTAGAAGGAACTCGTCGCATGGAAATACACTGTTCGCCAGACAACGGAAGTAGTGTCAAAGTGATTCAGAACCTAGGGTATACATACGAAGCATCGCGCCGAGATGCCCTCCTTTTGGCCGACAAGCAATGGTATAGTCGCGATATCTATACCATGCTTCGACGTGAATTCGAAGGGAGCAAAGCTGATCAGCTGAGTCGAGACATTTCACTATTTGACAGTGCAGGGAGGAAGCTATTGTGAATATGGATGCATTTACACATATAGGTGTGGCTGAGTGGAGCGGTGATGCCGAGACAGTTCGCATCAACAAGCATCTTCGGTGGCTTATGGGACTTCCAAGTACCAGTGTTTCTTGGAGAGACTTCGTGACGCAATTCAAAGACAAGTCACGCAAGATTCAGGATATGAGCAAAGGGCAGGATTCTTATCTACATTTTCCTTGGGTGACGAAAAGACAAACACATGTGTTTGTTGAGATTTCAGAGGAAAAGGGTGCTTATACGCTTATCGCCTCTCCTAGGCAACCAGCTGTGTATTCACTTTCAGGTGTCAGTGACGAAGACCAGTTTGACCCTACAGTCTTTTTTGAACACGGCTCGGACCTTATGTGCCTATTTAGCGCTAATGGGGAGTTTAAATTGGTTAACTCGGCTTTTTCACGTGTGCTGGGTTACGACAAAGAAGCGTTTCAAGGCGTCAAGTACACTGAGTTTGTACATCCAGAGGATATTGAGATGTCAGAGCTGAAGGTCGAGTTCTCGATCGAACACGGCATTGATGACTCAGACTTTGTCAATAGATATCGCAAAAACAATGGCGAATACGTGTATATAGCTTGGCGAGCATTAAAAGAGCTAGCCGACGGGTCTGTGTATTGTGTTGGGAAAGACGTTACACATACTGTGGAACATGTTCATTCGCTGTCGTTGTACAAGCGCTGTTTTGATATTGCATTGGACGCCTTAATCATTGCGAAATCTGATTCTACGATAGTACACGCAAACCAAGCGTTTTGCGACGTAGTTGGTTTGTCGGAGGAGGATGTGATTGGTACGCACTTTCTCTCGTTTGTGCACCCTGACGACCTACAAGCCACAATTGACACAGCATCGAGAATGTCAACAGAGGGCATCGAAGCAGTTAATTTTGTAAATCGGTATCGGCATTCCAGCGGCAAATATGTGAAGCTGGCATGGATGGGGGCGTCTGATTCCGAAATTGGCTTGGTTACAGGAATTGCTCGCGACATAACCGAGCAAGATTATATTCATCAGCAGTTGCTAAGAACAGCCGAAGCCCTCGATGACTCGCAGCGCATGGCGAACATTGGAACATGGGAAGTTCACCTAGAGAATAACACGATTTTTTGGTCCGATCAAACAAAACGTATTCACGGTGTTCCTTTAACATTTGAGCCCTCAGTCGAGATTGGGGTTAGATTTTATACAGAGGAATACCGTCCATTGATCGAGGCAGATTTTAATGCTGCGATCTCTGAAGGGAAGAGTTTCGACAAGCGATATCAGATTGAAACATATAGCGGACAGATCCGATGGGTGCGTTCAGTTGGAAAGCCCGAAGAGAACGACCAAGGCAAGGTGTTTCGAGTGTATGGAGTCTTTCAAGATGTTACCGAGCAAGTACAATACGAACAAGAACTCATCCGGTCGCGGAATGTCGCAGAATTGGCTTCACGACAGAAAGCAGAATTCCTGTCGATGATGTCGCATGAAATTCGAACCCCACTCAATGCCATTGTTTCAATGGTACATTTCTTGCGCAATAGTGAGTCAAAAGATCAACAAACCGAATTTTTGGATGTTCTGGATTTCTCGTCAGAAAATTTGTTAGCACTTGTTAATGACATACTCGATTTCTCGAAAATAGAAGCCGGTAAGGTAGAACTTGAGCTCACAATTGAGAATCTGGTCGACGTCTTTGATAGCGTTGCAGCTGCCTTCTTGCCATTGGCTCAAGACAAAAATATTCAACTGCAATTAAACAAAGCAGAACTCAGCAACGAACAAGTAAAAGTTGATCGCAATCGCCTTGTTCAAGTACTGAATAACCTTGTCTCGAATGCAGTCAAGTTTACTTCTCAAGGACGTGTTGACATCATAGCTTCCGCACATGTAGTGAATAAACGAATGAAATTGCATGTTGAAGTGCGCGATACTGGATGTGGAATTGAAGAGAGTCGATTGCAGGATGTTTACGCTCTCTTCACGCAGGTCCATTCAGGAGCAACCCGACAGCATGGCGGATCCGGACTCGGCTTAACGATATCCAAGAAGCTCGTAAATATCATGGGGGGAGATCTCACAGCAACAAGTGCACTCGGTGTGGGATCAACATTTACATTCGATATTGAATTGGATGTGGTTGCTGTGCGAAAGCAAGGTGTGCCTGAAGAAACAAAGGCAGAAATAAACCTTGCTGGCATATCTGTGTTGCTTGTTGAGGACAATGATACAAATGTGTTTGTAGCACAGACAATGTTGGAACGATGGGGAAGTTCGGTTGATGTTGCAAAAAATGGACAAGAAGCTGTGGACATGTATATCGAAGGGAGTTACGACATTGTCCTCATGGACCTTCATATGCCTATCATGAGTGGAGAAGAGGCATCAAAAATAATCAAAGAGCACCAACATCAGCAACAACACTTTGTGCCGATTATTGCTCTCACAGCCTCTGCTCTGTCGGAGTCTCGCGATAGAGTGCTCGCATCGGGTTTAGATGACTTTGTAACGAAGCCCATACAGCCCGTGCGCCTGAAGACTGCGATAGCTAAGAATATTTCAAAGAAAGGACCTTTACATGCATAGAATTGCGCTTTACCCCGGAACGTTTGACCCGGTAACAAATGGTCACCTTGATGTTATAGAACGCGCGGCCAATTTGTTTGACGAAGTTGTCGTGCTCCTAGCCGTCAATTCTAAGAAAACGCCGCTGTTTACACTTGATGAACGCATTGCACTCGTTAACAAGAGTATTGCCGATGTAAAAAATGTAAGCGTAGAGGCGACTTCTTCTATCGTCGTAGATTATGCCGCTGAACGCGGTGCCGTTGCCCTCATTCGCGGTGTTCGAGCTGTAACCGATTTTGAATATGAGTTCCAAATAGCTCTCATGAATCGCAATATTGAGCCGCGGGTTGACACAGTGTTTCTTATGCCAAATGAAAAATATTCGTATCTCAACTCATCAATTATACGTGAGCTAGGACGGCATAAAAAGGACGTTTCAGAGTTTGTACCCAGCCATGTTGCCGAAGCTCTTGAAGAAAAATTTTCGTAAATGTTTGCGAGTAAATATCAACGGCGTTATATTGCAAATCTGTTACAGCAGCGGGGTGTAGCGTAGCCCGGTTATCGCGCCTGCTTTGGGAGCAGGAGGTCGCAGGTTCGAATCCTGCCACCCCGACAAACAGACGAAAGAACGCATTCTCAATTCGAGGATGCGTTTTTTGTTTTAAATATGCTGTGTGCTTGCCCTTTCTTGAAACTAAAGCCATTTTGTATCGCACAATGCGTTGTAGAGAATCATTCGTTTGATGTTGAGGAGGAAGCGAAACGCGTGGGAAGTGACGTATCGAAGAAAGAGCCCGTTCTACAAAGCGTAGAGAAGATCACCAAGAAGGCTAAGGGAGTTGTGACCGCCGCCGATGTTTCAGCTGTTTCAGGGCTGCCATTGCGAGACGTTGAAACCGCATTGGAACGCATGATTGAACTGTACCGAGTCTCGGTTTCAGCTGATACAGATACTGGTGCGGTAAAGTACACCTTTAAATACCCGTTTATAGCACGAGGTTCTAAGACATGGGGAGAACGTTGGCAGTCTATAAAGGCAACTCTTTGGAAAGGGTTCAAGGTTACCTACAAAGCGCTAACTGGGGTGATTCTAGCGGGGTACACCGTCATCTTCGCAGCGATTCTCATAGGGCTTGCAGTGGCCGGTGGTGGAGACAATGACGACGACAACTTCAACCCGGCTCATGTATTGGGAATGATGTTTCGGCTCATTTGGGAAGCTGTTTTCTGGCACACCATGTTGCACCCTATTGAGTACGATGTTGACTCTTCAGGTATGCGATACCGCAGATTCAAACAAAAAGAAAAGAAAAAGTCCTTCATTACTAGTGTCTTTGATTTTGTGTTTGGACCAGAAGTACCGGGGCCTGATGCAGACGAAGATGCTCGTGAAGTTGCAGCTTTTGCGCGCAAGCACCAGGCCGAAATCACGCCAGGGCACGTGGTTGCATTGAGCGGTGTTACCTACAGTGAGGCTGAAGAGCGCTTGGCCGATTATTTGGTTCGTTTTAAGGCCGACGCACATGTGCGAGAAGATGGTGTTGTTGTAGCAGATATGCACACACTCACTCAACGAGCTGGTGCGGTAGAAGAAGCTCCGATTATCATGTATCCAGATGAAGTGGATCCGCCGGTTGTGCACAATGGCAACACAGGTGGCAAGAACGCCATGATTATCGCTATGAATATTTTCAATCTGGGCTTTAGCTTTTTCATACTTGCAGCAAGTTTTAACACAGGGGAGTTCACTGATGTCCAAATTGGAGGTGGAGCACTCACGGCTTTGCAGATTGCCTTGGGTTACTTCCCACTCGCCTTTAGCGTATTGTTTTTTGCCATCCCTCTCGGCCGATATATAAAGCTTCCCCGCAAAAAGAAGAAGCGTGAACGCAGTATAATACGCAAGAAGATGATGCGCTTGATACTGGAGAATGCCGACCGTCCACTGACGAGAAACGAGTTGTTGTCAGTAGCAAATAGAACACCAGAAGCTGAGCCTGTACTAGACGCATTGGCTATCGAATTACAGGCCGATACGGAGTTGGACTCAAACGGCGAAATGCTGTATATATTCGAAAGACTCAGACGCGAGCTGTAGTGGCTCAAAACTTCATTGTTGATAGTTCCTTGGTTTAGGAGTACATTAGCCCGAAGCTCTTTTGCATAGTGTACCCCTCTACTCCAGAGAATTTCTTATCCAGGAGCTATCTATGCGTCGTCTGTTTGTTACAGTTGTTGTAGTGGCTGTACTTTGCCTGCCATCTGGCCTGCGAGCCCAGTCCAGTACACCTATTGTTGTTGACTCCCTCGTAAATGCATATTCTTTGTACGGAACAGGACACACACCGTTTGTGTACACGCGTGTTGGTGAGAATCAGTTCTATACTCTTATCAAAAGGGGAGGAGTAGTCGGGAGCCCCACAGAAGGAGGTAATTCGCTGTTCATTGTTTCGAGTCAAGACAATGGTTTGAGTTGGACTCTGCCTTTAGGTTCACTAACTGAAACACAAGAGCATCCTGCACCTAGATACCCTGGTGTTGCGGTACTAGGCGCACAAGCCTCCGATGCCACAGAACTGGAGTATGTGTTCCACTTTCCCTACCACAATAACGTCGGAGACAATCCTTGGGAAGGACAAGTGCTCGGCCAAGCCAACTCGCAGTATAGCGGGTCAGGACAATGGTTTACAGCGACAGTAGATCGACCGATGTATAACGGCAAAGAAATGATACTTGCTACATACTGTGAATTGGTTGCTTCTCCAGATGCATCAGTATCTCTCATGGCAGGAGACTTTATTGTTGACGAAGGAGAATTGCCTGAGCAAGCCAATGTTGTTGGCATAGTCAGATTTGATGTCGCCAAAGACCAGTTTCCAGCAGTCTCATTCCCATGGGATATGTCTGAATTTAATGTAGATAATACCTCCTTTGCTGAAACCAATGTTCAGATTGGATTAGGTCTCGACAAACAAGAGGTCGCATACTTGATGCTAAATGCACGGCTAGCGACACGGGAAGCAAGCATGCCGGCGGAATACACGTCGTTTAATGGCCCAATTCTTGCGACAACCAGCGACTATGGTCAGACATGGAGCGAATGGGATGCTATGCCTATTGAACTATTTTCACAATTTTTGGCACTACATGCGCCTGAGTCAGGAGAGTGGAGTAAAGCGTCATCGTTCTTTGCATTTAATCAAACCGAAATGGTTGTCGTAGCTGAGAATCATGTCATTGGTATTTGCAGTATTGCACTGTCAAATGAGGACGGTACAGAAACAGAACTGCACATCGTTGAAGTTGAATGGAAAGACGGTACGTGGGCCCTGCGATCTATAACCGTGGAGAATTACACGCCATATCTTCGCAATGAGTTCGGTTCAACGGCAACGAGTGCGAGTCAAAAGCGCAATGAATTGGAAATAGCAGTTACTGAAGATAGAGAGTATGTTGTGGCCAAATGGTTAGGATTCGGCAACAATCCAGACAATATCAGTAACATTCATGTGAGTTACCGCAAGATTGGAGAACCAGAATGGTCGTTGCCTGCCAATACGACAACTGGAACTGACTACATTGTAAAATGCTCGTATATGCCCAAAGTGGTTCCTTCTGTTTCTTCAGTCCCTTTGATCAGAGCGGTTTCTATACCGCAGCCAGGAGAAATGGACTCTGACGCCATTCAGGCTGATATATGGCATCCACAGCACATTGTTATGTGGTTTGCAGATGCAACGGCAGGCACGAACTCTGTTCATGGTCGAACTGTTGAGAACATAGAGGCTACATTCAGTCCACATCCTGTAACAGTTGAGGCTAAAGTCTCAATTGAATTGCCTACGCAGAGCACTGGGGAGGTTCAAATTTGGTCACTTTCCGGCGAGTTGATGCAGACAGTTTACAGCGGCTTACTCCATGAAGGTCAGAACGAGTGGAGAATTCAAGCAGGCAGTATGGCAAATGGCACGTACTTGTTGCGGATTGTGACAGACAGCCGAGTATTTCAGTCGTCGTTTGTCATTCAGAAATAATCGTGAGAATCAGCAATGAGATGGCTGAGCATCGCCATCTCATTGCGCTTCTTCTTCATTAGCTGTTTCGCTCTGCTCATTTGATGTACCAAAATCACCCTTCCTAGAAGCCTCAAATACTTGTATCACCGCAACAGTTCCTAAAATCATTGTTGCAAAGGCTATCAGTGGTTCTTGAATAGAGCCCAAGACTGCTGTTGTTGCGCTTGCTGCTCCCAACGATAATGTGTAGATACCTGATTTGTTGAGCCTCAAAAGTAAGCGCGATGTTAAACCAGCGGATACGAGAACTACATAGACACATGCCTTTACAAGGGATTGCGAAATCTCCCAATATGGTGTGACACCAACTAAAAACATGTCTGCTGATGCGAACGCGCCATGGTAAATGGGGATGGCAATACCGAGTAGTACTAACGCCAAAAAGCAAGTGAGGGCTATTGTTATTGAGCGACTTGTCTTCATAATTGCATGTTTAGAATGACGTAAATACATAAAAAAAGTCTGCCGGATATACACCCGACAGACTTAAAAAATCAACGATAAATAACGTTAAAAGTTACTTCTCAACAACAAATTTAGTGAAACGCATGCTGTTACCGTCATTAACGATGAACATATACGATCCGCTTGCCAATTCACTTGCGTTGATATCAAATGAGTGCTGACCTGCTTCGAGTTGACCTGTGTGGAGAACCTTTAGCGTTTGGCCTGCGATATCGCGAACCTGAATCTGCGCCCAAGTTGTTCTGTCGAGTTCAAACTGAACAGTTGACGTTCCAACTACTGGGTTCGGTGAAGCAGTTTCGATAAAGCTAACTGCAGAAGGAATAGTTACATCTTCATCAACACTGTTAGGTGCAGTGGCGTCGCCAAGCCAATAAGCGATGTGCTGTGGACGGTAGATGTCTTGTTGAATGCTCAATCCGTCTACTTCACCAGCAAGAACAATCGACTGAGAGCTAACCAATGGAACCTTGTCTACCGCAGGAACCATACTTGGCATCCAAGAAAGTTTGTCGAAAAGGGGCGTGTTTGTTGAATTGCGCTTCAACCCCCAATTGGTGCCATCCATTGGTCGTGAAGCCAAGAATATGTCTGAGAACACCTCGTCTCCTTCAGTGAACCCAAGCCACTTAGCCACAAGGTGGTTTCCATCTTCAGTGATGGCAATTTGCATTTCGTTTCCTTTTGGACTTTCAGCCGGTGGTTCACCTTCTTCAGTAATGAGTAGTGGTACTGAGTTTTGCACAGCAATTTTATACAAATTCCAAGTGCCATTGTCCCACTCAGCTTCAACGATGTGAACTTCCACTTCGCCGTTACCACCGTCAGCCTCGCTATTCTGCAAGATTGCCTTACAGATCATAGAAACGCGGTTTTCGCCTGTAACTACAATTGATGGATCGTCCCAGTCAAAGCGACACTCATTTACGTTCCAAACCGTACCCAAAGAAGATGGATTGTCGATTGCGTACTGGTGAAGTGTCGTGTAAGGAATCTGCTTGAACTCAGTCCATGTAGCACCACGATCCGCAGATGTTGCGATGATCGGCGCTGTGTAGAATGTCATCTCAGCTGGAATATTTGCTTCTTCTGCAACCAAGCGGCCAAGTGCACCATAGTACAAGTTGCCCATGTCATCTTTGTCGATTCCACCAAACACTACAGTAAGAGTGTTTTCTTGAGCGGGATCTGCAAATATTGTTGGATCCCAAGGAGAGCGGAACACAGGTTGCGCGTCACTTCCAACGTCAAACGTGAGTACAACCAATCGGTTTGATTCTGAGAACGGTGCACCTTCTGGTGTAATAGTTCTTGTGCCGAATACAGAAACAGCACCACCATCAAATGTTGTTAATCCTCCAGACAAGCCAGCCACTTGCTGGAATCCATTGAGAATTGGTGCTTCAGATTGCACTGCAAATGAGCCATCGGGAATAAATTGCGTATTTGCTTGGCCCATGAATTGTCCGAGCCAGGTTGCGTCTGCCAACCCGTCGTGAGCTGGGAACGAGAACACATAACCGAGATCGTCAATAGATGTAGCGCCCTCATTTTGTACGATGGCTACATTCGGGTAACGAGCTGCAGGAGCTTCAGTTACTTCGCCTAGCGGTCCGACGGGTGCGCCCCAAGTCTCACCGAGGTCTCCTGACGCACGAATGAGTATGCGGTTAAGGTTGTTGTCAGGGTCACCACTAATACCACCGCGTTTGATAAGTGCCAAAAAGCCTTGGTCACCACCAGTGGCATATGTCAATACATCTTGAGATCCACCGTACATGGAAAAAGCATTCTCAAGTGAATCAACAATTTTATACTCAACAGGATTGCCCTGCGCTAACGATACTCCCAATGCACCTGGTACAAGTGCAGCTGCGAGTAACAGTGAGTCACGTAGTTTCATACCTACTCCCTATTCATTGAATGTTGTATTTGAACTAATGTCATAATGTCTGGATATATATGTCACACACCCAAAGGGTTACTTTACAAGCACTGTGACAATTGATAGATGCTGGAATTCACAGAATTGTTACGCATACATAATCTATTCTTGAATCGGCAAACCAAGATACGCCAAATTAGCCAATTCCAAAAGTCCTTTACCAGTTCAACCATTTTCCGCACTTTTGTGGTTGTTCTTGTACTAT
>JAUHYX010000276.1 GCA_030426285.1 bacterium | reverse complement strand
AAAAGCGGGCTTGCCATCCGATGGTAAGACAATCTTGTACGATGGACGCACAGGTGAGCAATTCACACAACGTGTTACAGTCGGTGTGATCTACATGCTGAAGCTGTCTCACCTTGTTGAAGACAAAATTCACGCTCGTTCTATTGGACCATACTCGCTTATCACGCAGCAGCCGCTCGGTGGTAAAGCACAGTTTGGTGGTCAGAGATTCGGGGAGATGGAAGTTTGGGCGCTTGAGGCTTATGGCGCAGCGCACACACTTCAAGAAATTCTCACTGTGAAGTCCGATGACGTACAAGGCCGCGCAAAAGCCTATGAGTCGATTGTGAAAGGTGAAAACCTTCCTAATCCGAACATACCAGAATCGTTCAATGTGTTGATCCGCGAATTGCAGGGTCTTGCACTGGAAGTGACGGTAGAAGAATAAGGCTTCGCGCCCGCTAAACAAACAAGTATTACAACGTTGCTATAAATGGAGGCAAGCCTCTATGCAGTCAAGATCAATCCCGCGTAAAGGGTTTTCGAAAGTCTCGATTAAAATCGCGTCTTCGGATGAGATCCTGCATTGGTCACACGGTGAAGTAACCAAGCCCGAAACTATTAACTACCGCTCATTCCGTCCGGAGAAAGACGGACTGTTCTGCGAAAAGATCTTCGGACCTGTTCGCGACTGGGAATGTGCCTGTGGTAAATACAAGAGAATTCGCTATAAGGGCATTGTGTGTGATCGTTGTGGTGTAGAAGTTACGCAGAAGTCCGTACGCCGCGAGCGTATGGGACACATCATGCTGGCCGTTCCGGTCATCCACGTGTGGTTTTTGCGTTCACTACCGAGCAAAATATCAGGCGTTCTCGGCATGCCAACTAAGGATGTTGAGCGCATTATTTATTACGAATCTTATGTAGTTGTTCAGCCAGGTAACACTGGGTTGCAATTCAAAGACTTGTTGACTGAAGAAGAGTATCTCAAGATTCTCGACAGTCTTCCAGCCGATGAAATCAACCGCGCCGATGATGATGCACGCAAGTTTATCGCCCTTATCGGTGGTTTGGCAATCAAAGAATTGCTCAAGCGTGTGAATCCAGATCAGGATGCACTTGAGATTCGCGAACAAGTTAAAGTTGAAACATCTCAGCAGAAAAAACTCGAAGCACTAAAGCGTTTGCGCGTGCTCGAAGCATTCCGCGAAAGAGATGGCCGCAAGCCAAACCAACCAGAATGGATGGTGTTGGATGTGATTCCGGTGATACCACCAGAATTGCGCCCACTCGTTCCGTTGGAAGGTGGTCGTTTTGCTACGTCTGACTTGAACGATTTGTATCGCCGTGTCATCATCCGCAACAACCGCTTGCGCCGCTTGATCGACATCAAAGCACCTGAAGTAATTTTGCGCAATGAAAAGCGCATGCTTC
The DNA here is from genome assembly GCA_030426285.1 of bacterium. GTDB lineage: Bacteria > Bacteroidota > Ignavibacteria > Kapaibacteriales > UBA7675 > JAUHYX01. The sequence continues at coordinate 2,165 of JAUHYX010000276.1, read as the reverse complement.
AAGAAGCAGTAGATGCACTGTTCGATAACAGCCGACGTTCTACAGCTCGCTCTGACTCACAGCGCACATTGAAGTCGCTGTCTGACATGCTCAAAGGTAAGACCGGTCGTTTCCGTCAGAACCTCCTCGGTAAGCGTGTTGACTATTCTGGTCGTTCGGTTATCGTGGTTGGTCCAAAACTTCGCTTGCACGAATGTGGTCTTCCGAAAGACATGGCGGTTGAATTGTTCAAGCCGTTTATCATTCGTCGCTTGATTGAGCGCGGACATGTGAAAACAGTGAAAAGCGCCAAGAAATTGGTTGAACGCAAAACCACGGAAGTGTGGGATATTCTCGAGAAAGTGATTGTTGGTCACCCGGTTCTTCTCAACCGTGCTCCAACGCTTCACCGTCTTGGTATTCAAGCCTTTCAACCGCGTTTGGTAGAAGGTAAAGCGATTCGTTTGCACCCACTCGTATGTACAGCCTTTAACGCTGACTTTGATGGTGACCAGATGGCCGTGCACGTTCCGTTGAGTCACGAAGCTCAATTGGAAGCATTGTTGTTGATGCTTGCATCACACAACATCATGCACACACAGAATGGTAACCCTATTGCGGTTCCGTCTCAGGACATGGTTCTAGGCTGTTACTATCTCACCAAGGTTCGCAAGGGTCTTCGCGGTGAAGGTAAGTTGTTCAGCTCACCAGAAGAAGTGATCATTGCCTACAACAGCAAGAAAATTGACATGCACGCGAAAATTAAAGTTCGCATGGATGGAAAGCTTGTTGAGACAACAACTGGCCGTATTGTATTCAGCCAGATTGTACCAAAGGCACTCGGTCTTGTGAATGAAACATTGTCTAAGCCGCGCTTGCGTCAGTTTATTGGACACTGTTTCCGCAAAGCCGGTTTGGCACAAACAGTTGAGTTCTTGGATGGATTGAAAGACATCGGATTCTCTCATGCTACGGCAGGTGGACTCTCCGTGAGTCTTTCTGACTTGATCATTCCAGATGACAAGGTGAAGATCATCGATACTGCTCAGGCAGAAGTTGACAAGATTGAAGACTTTTATCAGAACGGTGTTATCACTTCTGGTGAACGCTACAACAAAATTGTTGATATCTGGTCGTCAGCTACCAACCGTATTGCCGATTACCTGTATTCGGAGTTGAAGAACGACGATGAAGGCTTCAATACATTCTGGATGATGCAGGATTCTCAGGCTCGTGGTTCGAAAGAACAGATTCGTCAGCTCGCAGGTATGCGTGGTCTGATGGCCAAGCCGAAGAAATCTCTTTCTGGTTCGACGGGTGAACTTATCGAAAACCCGATTATCTCGAACTTTAAGGAAGGTCTGACAATCCTTGAGTACTTCATCTCTACTCACGGTGCGCGTAAGGGTCTTGCAGATACAGCCTTGAAAACAGCCGATGCCGGGTATTTGACTCGTCGTCTCCACGACGTTGCTCAGGACATGATTGTCGGTGAAGATGACTGCGGAACGATTCGCGGTTTGAACATGACTGCTCTGAAAGACGGTGAAGAAGTGAAGGAATCGTTGTACGACAGAATTCTAGGTCGTGTGACATTACATGAAATTATTGACCCGCTCAACGACGAGAAAATTGCCGATGCAGGCCAGTTGATCGACGAGGACATCGCTTCTCGTATCGACGAAACATCCATCGAAGGCGTCATGGTGAGATCTGTGCTCACATGTGAAGCTCGAAGAGGAATCTGCGCAAATTGTTACGGCCGCAACCTTGCTACCGCAAAGATGGTAGACAAAGGTGAAGCTGTCGGAACAATTGCCGCTCAGTCCATTGGTGAGCCTGGTACGCAGTTGACGCTTCGTACATTCCACACAGGTGGTACGGCATCGTTGATTACTTCACAGTCATCTATTAATGCCAAGTTTGCTGGTGTTCTTCAATTTGACCGCGTTAAAACTATTCGCGTGATGGAAGAAGAAGGCGAAGTAGACATTGTAGTTGGCCGCGGTGGTATGATCAAAATTATCGATCCTGACAGCAACAGAGAACTGACGAAGTACGACACAATGTACGGTGCCAAGCTTCTCAAAGCCGAAGGCGATGCAGTGAAGAAGGGCGAACTCATTTACGAATGGGATCCATACAATGCTTCTATCATCACTGAAAAAGCAGGTACAATTCGCAAT
>JAUHYX010000031.1 GCA_030426285.1 bacterium | reverse complement strand
GGACAGGCTTGAGGTTCTCGGTGTACTTGGCAGGTGGACTCAGCAACCAAAAGGTCTCTGCCAACCTTAGTGTTCCTCGAATTCTTGATACGTATTGGACATTTGGATTGCGCGGCTTTCTCGAAAGAGAGAATATTGGCGTGTTTAGAACAACATTGCAGGATAAACGTTACTTCGTAGACGAGATCGAAGAACGCAGGCAAGAACAGTACGGAACACGGTTTTATGCAGGAAGGCAACTCGGACGGGCAGGTGTTGTTCTCGGCTCACTCCGATATTCAAAACAACGTGCATATGATGTCGTCAGACCAAAAACTGATTACCAAGACTTGGCAACAATTGCCGGGCAAGTAGTTATTGATACGCGCGACTTTGGAGATTTTTCTTCGAGTGGAGATGAATTCGAATTCAACATTGAGTCTTCACTTCTTTCTATCAATGACAATGCGACCTTCAGCAAGGCTGCTCTGAGCTACAATAAATATGTGTCGTACGGAGCCCACACTTTCGTTGGCAAAGTTTCTATGGGAGTAGCAGATTTAACCACTCCTGAACTAGAACAGTTTTACTTAGGTGGCGAAAACCAATTTTGGGGTCTGCGAGAGTTTGAACACCGGGGCACACAGCTACTTACTGCAGGCTTGAGTTGGCGGGTCAAATTACCAGTACAGTTGTTTTTTGACACATACTTGCAGGGCCATTATCAATTTGGCAATGTATGGAGTCAACCGACTTCAATCACGTTCAAGCGGTTGCGGCAAGGATCCGCATTTGAACTTCTACTAGATACGCCCGTTGGACCTGCATCCATCTCTGTAGCAAGAAGCTTTTTCTTTGATGAACAGCAAGTTCTCATTTTGGGCCCTACGATTTCGTACTTCAGTGTAGGTGTTCCACTGTAGTGTCTCTGTCTCGCAATCATATCCACTCGTTACAACAATCAGTGCTCACATGGTTTGCTTCTTCCCCGCGAAAGCTGTGGTGGCGAGAAGACAAGCAGGATCCTTGGGTCACGCTCGTGACGGAGGTAATGTCGCAGCAAACTCAAATGGAACGAGTTGCAGAGGCTGCTGAAAAGTTCTTGCAGAAGTATCCTTCACCGCAAGACCTCGCCCAAGAAACAACAGCAGGTGTTGTAAGAGCCTGGCGTGGACTAGGATACAACAACAGGGCAATCAGACTCAGAGAGTGCGCTGTGCAATTGGCTCAGCTAGGCAAGTTTCCCTCAAACTATCAGGAACTTGTAGCACTTCCCGGAGTTGGTGACTACACGGCTTCTGCTCTCTTGAGTTTTTGTTTTGAACTAGACAACCCTGTTGTAGATGTGAACGTATCACGCGTATTGTCTCGAGTTGCCGCAGCTCTGTCGTACACAGATGAAAAGTTATCAAGTGAACAGATTCGTGAAATGGCAGTTGCTTTAGTTCCGTCCGGTCGCGGAAGAGCATGGCACCAGGGTCTTATGGATATTGGTTCATTGTTCTGCCGTGCACGTTCCACTGATTGTGATTCTTGCCCTCTGCTCTCTTGTGCATCGCGCAACAGGCTGACTTTCCGCAAGGCGGCAGTAAAAAAGGAAAGATCGTACTATGGCAAGCCACGGCGATTGTGGCGCGGCGCTATTGTCGAGGTATTGCGTGACTCGTCAGTCGCATATTCAGTTGAAAGAATTGCCCAATCTGTTGGATTATCTGGACCGGAACAAACTGAGTTCATTGTTGAAACTTTACAGTTATTGGTCCGCGACGGAATTGTATCAGCTGCCGGAGCTCAGCAATCCCACATGCGTTATCGCCTAAAAGAATAATAGAGTAGATGTTGGGACTTATCACGCTCTAGCTTGGATCACTTCATACAAATCATGATGTTGAACTGTTGTCAATATCATGAGTGATTGTCGTGAACAACAAAAACACAGAATGTTCAGAATGCAAAGTTGATAAAGCAAGGCATGCTCTCGCAACAGCGGACACCTCATTTTTTGAACAAAGCCAACCAGTGGTTGCGTCTTGTCCAAATTCCCAAGACTGTGCCGACAGAGCGACCATGTATCATGGTATTGCTAGGAGCACTTGTGGTGACTACCGCACAGCAGTTGATTTGTTTTCATCTGTGATTCACAAGGCCGACGCAAGGGCTAGTACAAAGGCGCATACACAGAGACATTTGGGCAACACGCTAGCGTCGATTGGAAGTATCAGCGAAGCTCTGCGACACTACTCAGAGGCAACTGCATACTTTGAGAGTACTTCGCGCGACGACCTCGTAGCTAGTCTTCAGGGAAACATTGGTGCTATGTTTTTGCAATCTGAGATGTACCGTGAAGCAATGCCTTATTTTCAACGTGCTTTGCGCTACTATGGTTCCAAGAACGATAGCCAAGGCACAGCAAGAATGCTCTGCAATTTGGGTTTTGCCAAATGTATGTGGTCCAGTTTGTCATCCGGTATCCCGCTCATGTTTCGAGCACTCAACATTAGCGCGAAGCACAATCAAACAAGCACATTGGCCACAACATATCTCATGCTTCTGCAAATTCTACAATCCAAACAGCAGTTGTTTTGGCATGCTTACTTGCTCAACAAGTCAAGGCGTTCGTGTGACATTCACCCTCCGCAGCGTTTTGAGTGGTACAATTTCCTTGTTGAGCACCTTTTATCTGGAGGCCACTTTGCTCTTGCAAGAACAGTATGCAGGCAAGCAATGGTTGCAGACACAGGTGAGTATCGTCATGAGCAATGGCTCAATTTACTTTATCAAGCAAGCATTGGCTTGCGCGACTACGAATATGCTGCCAACATTCACGCGGCAAGTAAAGAGCTCACGCATCAGCACAGAAGTGAAAGCCCAGCTCTTGTGGGCCGAACACTTGCCAGCCTTCAAGTTCAACGCATGAAACACGAACAAAAGCGTGAACAACTGAGGGCGAATCAACTTGAAAGAGCCCTACAGCAGAAGAAAGAAATGGTCAGTTTCGTTAGCCACGACTTAAAAACACCGTTGACATCGGTTCTCTTGTCGGTTGAGCTTTTGCAGAAGTACTATAGTGATTCTCTGCCGCCAAAGGCATTTGATATTGTTCAACGAATAGAAGTTAACTGCAAAAGACAGCAGCTTCTTATCGAGAATTTGCTTGGCTATGAGCAGGTGCGAGATGATGTTATTGGAATGGAACGGGACAAAGTGAATCTCTTCACCCTGCTTGAACGCCTACAATTTGAAGTGAGCAGTCTAGTGCAACACAAACATCAATCTCTCAAGCTGCTGTGTACCAACGCGGTAAGCGTCGCTACCAACGAGCTCATGTTTTTTCAGATTCTTCAGAATATTCTCGTTAATGCGATCACCTACACCCAAAAAGGTGGTAGCATTACAATTGAATACACGCAGCTGAACTCTGTTCTGTGCATATCCGACAATGGTCCAGGTATTCAGAAGACTCGAGCGAAGCAATCAGATCTCATGAGTTCTCATGGACTTGGTTCATCAATAGTTGAACTGTTCTGCAAACGATTGCAAATAGGCTTAGAAATTCACTCTTCTGAGGATGGCACGCGAGTAGCTCTAGATCTTTCGCGAATAAGCCAAACGACACAAAGAAGCGAACATACATATGGAAAAGCGTTGCCTCCACTCTCATAGATAGTTCGCAATTGTCGTCCAATTACTGGAACCGTTTGAGCCTGTTGAGTTTCAGGCGGCAGCGTTCGCCAAGTCTGAGTTTCTACATCATATACGCCTGAAACTCCTGTTGGGGCTACTCGAACGAGATTGCAGCCCGCTTCATGAGCGCGAAACGTATTGAGTTCTGCAACCAAATTTCCACCAGGCCATGTTGGAAACCAAGAATCATTACTAAGCAACACGATGCAATTCGGATGCTTGTCTGGAGAGCTCATATTTGGCAAAGGAAACAGTCCATCCAAACAGACCAACGGAATCACACTAAGATCCTGTCCTTGTATACGTGTAGTTAATACGTTTGAACTGGTTCCTGGCATGTATGTTGTCGGTCCTTCGCCTAGCGTTGGTGTAGAAACGAAAACTTGCCAAGGCGCATATTCTATAAAAGGAACCAGCCATCTTTTTGAATATGATTGCATCTGGCCCTGCTGATCGATTAAGACTAGTTTATTCTGCCCGACGCCATCGGAATTTGGCATACTGTGAATGTAGCCCGCAATATACACGCAGTTATTTGAGAAAGCTCTTTCTTTTAATGATTCAAGAGTTGATGTGTGGACGATACTTGACTCGCTAAACACTTGCACTGGTGCCTGAGTATTGGCTGTTTGCTGCATCACAACACTATCGATCTTTTGCCATCTTTCGTATCCCGACAATCCGTCTTGTTGCAATTCAAACAAAAGTGTAGGTTCTTGAATCACATTTTGCGTGTCGCGATCAAAGCCTACTGCTGGCATCACATATGTTGCAACAATACACAAAACAGCAACGCATCCCAGTACCTTATTCCTTTGAGCAACACCACAGTAGCACAGTCCGGAAAGAAACACAAGCCAGAATGTAAGTCCATTTACTCCAAGAACAGATGCCCATGTTTTGACTTCATCGGCATATACAAACAGATGTCCCCAGTACGTGATTGGATATGCAATTGGAGTAAAGGAGAACAGGAGGTCTATCGTTACAGTACAAACACACACGAGAACAACAGTTTTAGGTGTTGCGCGTGCAGACTGCATCCTTGTCATTAGTCGTACCACTTGCAGAGGCAACATAAGAATTAGAGGTTGCAACGCAATCATCGCGCCAGAAGTACACCACTGCAACATAGTTGAGTCAGAGTGCCATCCACCTGACCAAAAACTTGAAGCGAGCATCAGTCCAAAAAAATAGCAGTACGTACTGCTAGTAGACACTTGGCGATCTAACATCCAAAATAGTGGAAAAGCGGCAATCCAGGCAAACCAAGAAAGAAAGGGGAAATACAATGGAAGTGCACTCATGCACCCCAACAGCACCCACTTAATCATACACACTTACCCGCAGGATATGTTCAACTCCATCAACCACTATTTGACGCTCTTGTTCCTTTGAAGCGAGAAACAAATCAGGTGCTTTGTTACGCACGTACTCACCATAGGGTGACCATGAGTCAAACGCATACGCAACTTCGGTCATTGAGTACTCAACGCAGTAGTCGATAGCTCTCTCAACTCTGTTGTTTAGTTGTTCTGTCTTTTCCACAAGTGTAGCCACAACAAGGAGCAATCGAAATTCTTCTTGTTTGAACCCTGCGTCTCGAAAAACATTGAGAAAATACTCGAAGTCAGCAATTGTCGCAGTTGTACTCGTTTCTAGCAACGATGTAGCCTTGCGAATGAACTTCAAATAGGTTAGTGAGGATAAATCAGAAATCATCTCTGTGGCTCCATCAGCAAGAGCTAGTGTATCGCGAAGTCTATCTATGTCCCTATTTAAGAGGGCATTGATGCCAAAGTGCACTAGCAAGAAGACTCCTACCCCTGATTGAGCCTCATTTCTTTGTTTTGAAACAAGCGCGAACAGCAAGTCTCTCTGAGCTTCACCTCTGTTGTATAGTGAATACACTTCAATATAGTCTCCAATCAATATTCTCCACGCATCTCCAAGATCCTTTCGAGAATCGATGAGCTTGTCACACTCATCTAGACCGATCCTGCAATAGGCAAAGGAACTTGCCAACCCGTGTATCAAAAGGCTAGATGACCAATACATTATTTTTGGTGGAACATACTGAGTATTTACGAGGCAGCCAACAACCTTGCGCATGTCAGATTTTGCCTCATCAATTCTTCCGGCCGTCATCAGTGCTCTTGCTCTATTGACAAATGCGAATACCATATCCATCTTTCGAACGTTACTACTATTCACCATTTCACAACAGATATCATAGTGTTCCAAAGACTTACTGATATTGAGCAACTCGGAGTACGTATTTGCAATTGCCAGATGAATACCAATTGCCATTTGGTCATCATCAATTTCTTCAACGGCATCGAGTCCACTCAACATGGTTTTAAGTGCGTCTTCACGTTGCCCGAGTCTACGTTGAGACAGTGATTTCAGCATGGCAATGTGGACTCTGATAGGTTTGCTTGCAATTTCTGCTGATAAGGCAATATCGAAATACTCTGCCGCCTTTTGTATGCGGCCTTGATTTGCGACAACCTTCCCCATCCAACTCTGCAGAACTGGGACCATGTCAGTTTTGTTGCCTCTCTCCAACAACTCGTTGACCAACGAATAGAATATGTCTAACGCAACTTCTTGCCGACTATGTTGTACGGCTTCGATTGCTTCAATAACGCGACTCACAAAGCTCATTGCCTCATCGGTGTGTACAAGTGACTCCGTTTTGCGAAGAGTCGCTTGTTTAGCTCTTAAGAACTCTTCTTCATCTTGTCCGATTGTTCTTCCGAAACGGTGCAAGAGCTCTATGACGGATGCTGGCAACATGTTTGAATTCTGCAACAAATGAATCGAGTCGAATTTTGCTCAATATACAACAAAGCCCCCGACATTAGATGTCGGAGGCTTTGAATATCGAACGTTAGATTTTGGCTAAACTTACTTAACCACTTTCAACGTTTTACTTACTTGTTCTGAACCGATGCGAAGAACATACATATATGTTCCACTTGGCAATGTAGAGGCTTCTACAGTGAGTGTGTGTTCACCAGCGTCGCGATATCCGCGGAACAGTGTTTGAACTTTCTCACCAGCCACATTGAAGAGCTCAACGCTTACTTCATTGGCTTCAGACAAACCATATGCAATTGTAGAAGTTTCAGCAACTGGGTTTGGCTGAGCTTGGCCGAGCCAGAATTCACCAGCTGTAACGTCACGCATGTCTACAGTAACTTCTTGGCTAAACTGTGTTGAGCCGTCGAAGTCAACAGTGCGCAAACGATATGTATACACATCATTTGAAGACACTGTGTTGTCAACGAAGTCATAAGCAAGTTCAACATTTGAGTTACCGGCTGCAGCTACTTCACCAACTTTTGCAAATGAAGTTGCATTCTCATCGCGGCGCTCAACGTCGAAGCGAGCAGTGTTTTCTTCAGAGAGTGTAGTCCACTCAACTTTTACACTATTGCTATTCAACTTGTTGGCATCGAAGCCAACGAGGTCTACACCAAGGATACCACCTGCATTCTCATTGAAGTAGTCACGAGCACCAGCCAAAACGCGCATGATTCCAGTATTTGGATTGTTGTTCGTTTCAGTAAAGTGTCTCCAGTCTACAGCATAGAAGATCACATTGTAGTAAGAACCTGCCTGGCTACCAACAACTGCTGTACCCATGATGTCAGAGTTGACATTAGGATCTGTTGTCTGGTAACGATACGCAGCTTCTGCCTGTGTTGTAGTATTTGCGTCAGAGTAGATCTGTATTGCACCTGGAATTGGATCAGTATCACCAGTGTAACCAGTGTGCTCGATCGTTTCGCGGTAACCTGTTGACACCTTGTCACCAATAACCATCAATCCGTCATAGTTAGGATCAACTGGAGTATTAGCAACATATTCTGCACGAAGTATTTCGTTTACGAATGGTTGGTCAATAAGTACACCCTCACCCATGTGATTGCGTACAATGTCTTGACCAGCAATCAACAAGTTAGACTTGTCACCTTCAACACCAGCTGCCAAGTGTTCGCGAATGTTATCGCGCTCAAGACGGCTGATCGGGTTGTGGTCTGCAGAGTATACAACCAATTGCATAGGAGAATAGTCAATGCTATATGGTTCCCAATTGTCGCGATCAAGTACGTTGAAGTCACCTTCATCGTAATTGTACGTCAATTCGCTCATACCATATATCACATTGTCAAAGTTCAGCTTACCAGCAATGTCATCGCCTTGAGGATCCATTACAGTAGTGCGGTTTGCACTAATCATTATGTCGTTTGGCGAGCTATACACATAGAAGCGAACATCTTTCGTAGCAACATTATTGCTCATGTTCTGGTCAGAAATCGTAGAGATTTCGATTGTGTATACCGGCGTCACGTTGCGATCCATTGTAGAGAACATCTCTGGTGCTTGCAAACCAAGTTCGTTGTACGTTTGAGCTTCGAAGTTACCGTTGAAGTCAAATGTAGTTTGAATTGTTTCACCTGCATCAATGCTAACTGCGCGAGTCTGCTCAACTACGAGGTTGCCATCGCGGAAGATCTTAACGTTAACATCAACACCAGATTGTGGCAATGAACCTGCGTTGCGGAACAATGCATCAACTGATACTGGGTTGTACGTCATTACATATTCTGCTTCACTGAACATGCCATTTGTGCGACGATATGCGCGCGGAGAAGTAATCTCTACACTTTCAAGGTCAGTGATATAAGAACGACCGTTGAATTCATTAGCACCAATGTCATAGCGTTGTTCTGCTTGACCACGTTCGTTGCCGTCAATATCCATAACTACAGAACTGAGGCGGAAACCGCGGTTGTTCAGAATTGAGGCCATCGGTGTTGGGTCTGACTCAACACGGAGCATCATAGGAGCTGCACCAACGAATTCGTGTTCAGCAACAAAGTTGCCAACAACTGAATTGTTGTCCTGATTAGTAAGGGCTCTCCACTGGCTGAGGTTGCTAAACATGTCGTTAGAACCTGCATCCAAGATGACACTCTGATCTGTAGTTTCGATCATGTATGCGAGTGAGCTGTTTGGCGTATAGAAGGCGTTACGATCAGAGATGAGTCCACCTTCTTCCATTGGCTGAACACCTTGGTAGAACAATCCTGTTTGTACTGCTGCCGCATTTTCATCTGCGATAACTGCAACTGCATTGTTATAAATACGAGGCTCATCAGCTTGTTGTACACCAATACCTACGATTGCACCAGCACCAGTCATATCGTCGTTACCAACAACAACTGTGTTGTTTGCAATCAAATCTCCACCAGTCCAATAGTCAGCCAAACGTGGCGTTACCATTGGGTTCTGTGCATTCATATCACGACCGGTAAGGAAGTGAATACCTGCGAGATCAGCATCGTCTGAAGCTCTTTCAAGTCCCCAAACAATGTTGTTCTTCGCTTTCATGCTCAACTCACCACTTGGCATGCGAACAATGAAACCACTTGGGTGTGTAAGAGTCACAGGATTCGGACTAACAACAACACCTGCAGCATAAGTGCTAGAAGCAACACCGCTGATTTCGTTGGCAGAAATACGTGCGTTCACATTAGAGAACTGACGATCGAATCCAGCCATAACACCTGCTGCTGGACCATTATATCCAACTGCGTCACCAACATTCCAGATGCGGTTACCTTCAATCATTGCACCTTCTGAGTATCCCAAGAATACACCAGCTTTAGCAACGTTCTTGATCTTGTTTCCACGAACAACTGTTCCTTCGTTGTAGTAACGCTGGAAGTCAGGAGTTGTGTTGTCTACGAACAAGTGTCCCATACCCAAATCAACAACACCATAACCGAAGCCAGAAATCTCGCTATTTACGATCATGTTATTCATGTTCTTCAATGTGTCGAGACGAACGCCACCGTAGTTGTTTTGTTGAGTTTGCTGGTTAAAAGGCATTGTATTGCGAATAACAACAGCTGCTGAATATGTTTCTACCTCGCCTGCGTTAAGACGAATGTCATTCTCGTCAGAGAAGAATTGACCTTCACTAACTTTCTGAATTGGCAGCATTGTCTCAAAGCTTGGCGTGCTTGTTGGGTCATTGTCAAAAACTATGTTCTTGAATGTGTAGTTAGAAGCACCTTGTCCCAAGTATACAACTGCACGGAATCCACTTTGTGACTTCAATCTGAACTGAATTGCACTGTGCTCGCCACCATCCCAAGTCATATAACCTGAAGGTTGAGCATTCAATTTGTCAGTTCTAAACTGGTGTACGATCGCGTGTTCGTTGATTTCATTGTCACCGTCTGGGTGAGCTTGACCGAACAACATTCCGATACCAGAAGTACTTTCGAGGTTGATTTTGATGTTCGCGCGAGAGTTCGCGAGAGATGTAGTTGGTTTCCAAGTGATTGTGTTTTCTGCACTTACACCTACGATGCGAGATCTGAAGTCAAGTGCAGCATTACCACCTTGGTTTACTTCTGTGTAGCTTTGATCAATCAATTCGAATGTAACTGGACCGCTAATACCGCGAGTGTACAAAGCGTCGATTGCATCTTGAATTGTTTCGAAGTCTGCGAATCCACTAACACCAACGAGATAGTTTCCACTCATCTGTGGCTCGATCGTAAAGAACGACGTTGCGCAGTCATTTGAAGGAATGCCATCTACATTCGGTGGGTAGTTGATGCACATTGTTGCTTCATACTCACCAAATTCAGTTGGTGTCCACGTTTGTGGGAAGAAGAAGTCAACTGGAACTTCACCAGATGGCAAGTTCTGAACAGCCATAGTCTGCTCATGTACTGTATTGCCGTCTTTTGTGATCGTCACTTTCACTGGAATATTGGAAAGGTCAGAAATACCATTGTTGATCATCACTCCACGTAGAACGATAGGGCGATTAGCGTAGTAGTCTGTTCCAGTAACCGGATCTGCTACGTACTGCATTTCTGCTTCGATTTCGTGCTGAATCTTGAATTGATCACAAATGATATTGTTGCCAATACCTTGGTCAGTAGCATTCAGCATTTGAATTTCTGCACAAAGGTCGTACGTGCCGATTTCAGAAGTCTCGGTGAAAGCATCAAACAAAATAGTTGTTTGATCACCTGTAGACATGTTTCCTTCCCAGATTGAAGTATCGCGATACAGTTCAGTTCCGTCTTTTTCTACCGTAACAATAGCACGGAAGTCGGTCAACTGGTTCAAACCAACGTTCTGAAATTTGATAGAAACTGGAATCTGAATGTTACGTGGGTATTTGAATCCACGAGAAGCGCTATATGGAGCCACAATTTCTCTTACAGATGCATCGTAATCATATGTAATAATGAAATCCTTTGTCCATGTAGGAGAAACCCCACCAGGACCTGTGTGCTCTGCAATTACGCGGTATGCGCCACCAACAATGTTCGTGAGATCCATTGAACCGTCAATGACATTGCCGTTGTTGTCTTTGTAAGCTGCTGGATAATTGCCGTTAGACATTGGCATGTACACCGTTTGAAGACCTGAGCCAGTTCCATCATATGTGAGTGTAGTGTTGCCACTTTCGTCAGTTGCTTGATAGATAATATTCTGGCTTGGAAGTGGACCGACAATCTTGTACGAGTATGTAATCTCGTCACCTGGGTTTGCGCGGAAACGCAAGTATGGCTTAGAGAATACATCTACACCTGTACGCAATTGTTCTTGCGTGTAAGGGTAGCCAGAACGCACAATACGACGTGGGTCTGTGTCTTCTGGGAACGATTCTTCGATACCCGCAGAAATGTAAATACGAATGTTTGGACGTCTGTCATACTCATATGCACCATAGTCATAAGAGTAAGTTCCACTCGTATAGCCGTACCAGTAAGCCATTGTGAGCTCAGTATTTGTTTCACCCGGTGGGTTACCAGGGATATACGTGTAATACCAAGCGCCATAACGCTCGAGGTAGGCAGGGTAACCAGGATAGTCTTGTACCTGATCAGGCACCCAAGATCTTGCCAAAATTACTGCAAGGTGACCTCCAGTGTACTGATAAGGGGTATCAAATGTGATCCCTGCCCAGTCGCCGTTGGTGTAATTGGCAGTAAATCCAGGTCCATCGTACACTTCTTGAATGTTCGTGAAGTTGTAAGGAGCATTACCGCCGATAAGGTTCTCAAAAGTCTGTGTCCCAGTTGTTGGAAGGTAGGCCAACGGTGAGTTAGCTAGGTAAACCTTCATGTTCTTGGCAGATGCTGGAACGATGGAAAAGTTGTTGCCATAGGTGGCATTTGTGTATGCATTGAACTCTACGCGTTCAATCATTCCGGGACTACCCCCAGCCTGCTCAATTGAGTACTCAGAGTAGATTTGACAAGACCGATACCGCGAGTAGTAGTAATACTCGGTATACGGTACAAACGTTTGCGCGTTAGTCTGTGCGCCAATTTGAATGACGTTTTGCGCCATTGCACTTGGAAGAGACGCTAACACGGCAAACAACACCACGAGGGCACGTAATATTTGTTTGCGCATAACAGGTCCTCCTGTTAGAAAATGAAACAGAGTTGTAAACTATTTGTCTTTAATGATCCTTCTTGATTATTAATTCAACCCAAATCTTTGAGCGCTCTTTTTGCGCAACATGCCTTTTGAGCTTCATTAGCCACATAAACTACAAAATACTTTCAATTCTGCAATAGGGACGATGTGACCGAATCCTGTGAAGTAGGTATTTCACCCCTCACGTTTAAAACGACACAGCAGATTTAAAAAAGTCTTATCAAAATTGAATTTTTTCTGTAAAAGATCTATCAGTCTATACTACCAAGGGTTCTTTAAAACAACGAAACCCCAGGCTGTCACTGCAACCTGGGGCTTCTTAACCATACGGTTTGTTACATCGTTTATTTCACGATTGTAACTGTTCCGCTCTTCTGAACACCGTTACCATTTACAACAAACATGTAGCGTCCGCTGCTGAGGTTAGATGCTTCTACTGTAAACTGATGCTCTCCTGCTTGAACTGTACCGTTGAACAGTGTCGCCACTTTTTCACCGGCAAGGTCAAACAATTCAACTCTGACAGTTTGAGTTTCGTTTACACCAAATGCTACTGTTGCTGATTCGCGTACTGGGTTCGGCTTAACCGTTCCAACCCAAAGTTCGCTTGCAACAACGTCGCGCATGTCAACAGTTACTTCTGAAGAAAGTGTAAAGCTACCGTCGAAGTCAACAGAACGCAAACGATACGTGTACACATCAGATGCAGTTGCCTGCTTGTCTGTGAAGCTGTATTCGATGCGATCAGATGAGTTACCTGCTGCTGCTACTTCGCCAACTTTAACGAACTCTGTTTCGTTTGTGGCTTTGCGCTCAACGTCGAAACGTGCGCTGTTTTCTTCAGAGACAGTTTCCCAAGCAACTTCTACAGATGAAGGAGCAACTTTGTACGCGTCAAATGCAACGAGGTCAACACCCAAGATTCCACCTGCGTGGTCGTTGAAGTAGTCGATCGCTGCTGCGATTGGACGCCATACGCCTGAAGCTGCGTCTTTGTCATAGATTCCAAAGTGTCTCCAGTCTACTCCGTAGAAAATTACGTTGTAGTATGCATCTGATGTGTTTCCACGTTGTGCAACACCCATGATGTCGCTAGCAACACCTGGATCTCTCGACAAGAATCTGTAAGCCGTGTCAACTACAGTTGAGCTTGTGTTATCTGAGTAGAACGAGAACACACTTGGTACTGGATTTGAGTCATCCAAGTAATTTGTGTTTTCCAATTCTTCGATCATTTGCGCAGAACCTACTGCAACACCTTGAACGAGTTTCTCTTGATAGTCAGGAGCCACTGGAGTAGAAGGAGTCAACAATTCAGCTCTAAGCACTTGGTTTACAAATGCTTGGTCAATGATCACGCCTTCACCTTGGTGATTGCGAGCAATATCCTGACCAGCGATCAACAAGTTGGCTTTTTTACCAGCGTTGATATCACCTGAATTCAAGTACTTGCGAAGATCCGTTCTTGTATGACGTGGCAACGCAAATTGATCGGCAGAGAAGATCACCATTTGTTGACCAGAATAGTCAATGCTGTATGGCTCCCAGTTTGCACGGTCAAGTACGTTGTAAGACAAGTCTTCGTAGTTCATGTTGCGAATCAAGCTAAGGCCTTCAACAACTGCGTCAAAGTTCAATTGACCTGCAATTTCAGTTCCTTCTGGATTCTCAACATTAGCCAATGATGCGCTCACCATGATGTCGCTTTCTGCTTTGTACAAGTAGAAACGAGTTTGCTTCTCAGAAAGGTTGTTCACCATGTTCTGATCAGAAACAGTTGTTACTCTAATTGTATACACTGGTGTCACGTTTCCGTCCATCGCAGCAAACTGCTGTGGAGCTGCCTGACCGAGTTCTCTGTACGTCTGAGGTTCAAAAGTACCGTTGAAGTCGAATGTGAGTTCATCAGTTTGACCTGGATCAACAAAAACTTTCACAGTCTGCTGTGCAACTTGATTACCGTTCAAAAGAACAGTAGCAGTAACATCTGAACCTTGCTGAGAAATAGAACCTGCATTGCGAATCAACGCTTTTACAGAAACAATTTCTTCGCCCATGATGTACTCAGCTTCTGAGAACATTCCGCTTGTACGGCGATAAGAGCGAGGTGACAAGATTTCAACAGACTCAAGGTCAGTAAGGTAAATACGACCATTGAATTCGTTTGCACCGATGTCATAACGCTGCTCAGCTTGGCCGCGCTCATTTCCATCTACGTCATACATAACAGTAGAGAGAATCAAACCGCGGTTGTTCAAGATTGATGCAAGTGGAGTTGGGTTTGACTTCACGCGCAAGTTCATAGGAGCTGCGCCAACAAATTCGTGCTCAGCAACAAAGTCGCCCATAACACTAGAGTTGTCTTGGTTCGTCAAAGCTTTCCACTGCTGAAGGTTAACAAACATGTCGTTTGCACCCATGTCGAGAATCACGTTGTCTTCAGTTGTTTCAATCATATAAGCAACTGAACCATTTGGAACGAAGAATGCGTTGCGGTCAGAAGTGAGACCTTCTTCCATGCGTGGGTCAACGCCTTGATAGAACAAGGCAGTTTGCAATGACGACGTAGCAGAAGCTGGTGCCGTTACTGCGAATGCGTTGTTAAACATGCGTGCATTTGTTGCTTGCTGAAGACCAAAGGCAACAACAACATTGTCACCAGATACTTCATCGTCAGTCATAACAACAGTGTTGTTCGCAATGAAGTCACCATTGGTATTGAACCCTGGCATGTCTGGAGTCAACATTGGGTTAGATGCATCTGCATCACGACGAGTAAGCAAGTGGATACCTGCCAAACCTGCACCGTTGCTCTCGCGCTCAAGACCCCACACAACGTTGTTGACAACATTGTTACCAACTGCAGTTGATGGGTATGTAGTAACGCTTGCATCTGGTCCGATGTATACGTTTGGAGACTGGTTGATTACAATACCAGAAGCCATTGTTTCAGAAGCTACGCCTGAAACTTCGTTGCCATCGATATGCAAGTTTTCGTTGTTGAACAATGTTCCTGCTCCACCAGCCATAACACCGGCTGCTGCACCAGAGAATCCTACTGCATCACCAACATTCCAGATTCTGTTACCAGTAATCTCAGTTTCGCGTTCAAAACCAACAAAGATACCTGCGCGCGCAACATTCTTAATCATGTTGTGCGAGAACGAGTTACCAGTGTTGTAGTAGTTCTCGAAGTTACCGTTCGATGGGTTCAACAATGTTCCCATACCTAGAGATACGATACCGTAACCGAAGCCACTGATTTCGTTGCCAACTACATTGATGCCACTCTGACGAGTTGTATCTAGGTTCTCAGAGTTGTTGCCAAGGCGGTTCACAGGAACTGTGTTTCTCGCAACAACAGCTGCTGAATACGTGAATACGTCTGGTCCGTCTGTGCGAACATCTGCTTCGTCAGTAAACTGGAAGCTTGCTTGGTTGAACTTCTGCTGAGGCAGAGATGTTGCATAACTTGGAGTCGAAGTTGGGTCGTTTTCAATGATAGAGTTCATCACTTCATAGTGGTGTGAACCACGGCCGAAGTAGAATGCTGCTCTTTGAGGAGAGTTTGACTTCATTCTAAATCTGAATGATGTATTCTCGCCACCGTCCCAAGTCATATAACCCGAAGCGTTTGCATATTGGTATTCATTAGGGAATTCAAGAATTACTGCATTCAAGTTCGTTGGCAACAAGCTTTGGCCTGTGTACACACCAATACCTGATACAGATTCCATGTTGATCGTGATAGATCCGCGGTTTGCTGCTTTTGCTTGAGAAGGTACCCAAGTGATTGTGTTCTCAGAGCTTGCGCCAACAATTGCTGAACGAAGATCCAAAGCGTAGTCACTAGTTGGGCCACCAATTGTGTAGCTGTTGTCAGTCAATACAAACTGAACTGGACCAGAAACACCACAAGTGTACAATGCGTCAACAGCGTCTTGAATTGTCAAGAAGTCCTGATTTCCAGTCAAACCAACTTCATATACACCGTCGAGCTGACCTTGGATTGTAAAGAACGAACTAGTTTGGTCGTTACTTGGAATCGGGTCAACATTAGGTGGGTATGCAACACTAAGTACTGCTTCATACTCACCCGGCTGAGAGATATTGATAAGGTTGAAGTATTGTGCAATTGGAACTTCACCAGATGGCAGGTTCTGCATGATCTGCAAGTTGTCATAAACAGCTGGCATCTCGCGAGTGCCACCAACTAAACGGTATACTTGCAAACGAGTTGGGATGTCTGAAAGGTCAGAGATACCACCGTTCGTGAATACACCTTCAGGTGCGATCGGACGGCCACCACAAATTGTTGATCCGTTAGCTGGGCGAGTGATACTTGCCGCTGCAACTTCGAGCTCGTATGCAATCTCAAAGCTGTATGAGCCATTCATGCCCAAACAGTCGTTGGCAACTTGCTGGTCTGAAGCAGGAATTTCCTGGCCAGACTCGTTGCGTACAGACAACAACTTCGTGCAAATCTTCACATTGTACTCACCTACTTGGTTTGCACCAGTAAATGTTGAGAAGATATGGTTGAGTTCCTCACCTGTTTGCAGCTGAGAATTGAATACTGTGTCTTTTTCTTCATATACAACTGTGCCGCCAAATGAGATCTCAGCTGAAACTTCGTAATCCATAGCTGTTGCAAGACCAACATTCTGGAATTTACCAGCTACGTTGATTGGCACGTTCAATGGGTACTTGTAGTTGCGCGGTGCTGCGTTGTCATTTGGTGCAACGATTTCGCGAACTGACATGTCGCGCTCATACGCGATGAGGAAGTCTTTTGAGTACGGACGGTTGCCGCTAGACTCTGTCCAGTAGTTGGCAATTACTCGGTAAGCTCCACCAGGGATTTCAGACAAGTCAAGCTCGCCGTTTGGACCAGCTGCGATACCAGAAGCTTCTGTAAACTCAAGCGTGTTCACACCTGTGTAAGAAGCAGTGATGTCAAATGTCTCAGAGCCGTTCTGCAATGCAGTGTAAATAACATTCTGAGATGGCAATGGTCCAACGATTTTGTACTGAATCTCAAGCTCTTGACCATCTGACTGACGGAATGTCACTGAAGGACGATCTGGGCTTGTTCCATATACATATCCGCTGCGGAGGATGCGACGTGGGTCTACATCATCTGGGTACGACTGCTCAATTCCAATTGGTTGGAATTCCATGCGAACATGCGGAAGGTTGTTGTTATAGATACCGCCAGTGTTGACGTTACACAAAAGTGTCACGTCACTCCAAGTATAGCGAAACGAAGAAACCGGAGATGGGTTGAAGTATCTGTGCGTACCTGCAGCAGTCCAACCTGGCAATGCCAAATCCCAGCAAATATCAATTAAAATGTTGTCTTCGCCATTCCATCGGAATGCTTCGCTCAATGTCATCATATTCCAGTCGCCTGGAGTTGGATTGTGTACAGCTTCATAGTAGTACTGCGTCAATCCAACGGCATCGTGTGCTGCAACATTCGCTGCAGCAGTGTGCTTCATTCGCACACGGTAGTTTGGTGCTGTGTACCCAGCAGGATACCCTGCTTGACACCAAAAACCTAACTTCTTCATCTCGGCAGTTCCACTAATACCACCAGCTTCAAGCTGATCCTTAGTGTAAATAAACTGCATGTGCGTGTTTCTAAAATAGATGTTGTGAGGACCAGGCTGTGTTGTTCCAGATACTGATGTACCTGTTCCCAGCTCCACAATCACCTGTGCTTCTGCATCTTGTGCCACTACAAATAGTGGTACAACTAGTGCAATAAGCAAGAGTCGTAACCTCGTCAGCATGTTAGGCCTCCGAAAAAATTTATGAGATACTATACGGACTAATCTTGTTGTTTTAAAAAAGACACAGCATGCTAGGAATTGTCACCTGATAGAAAGACGTTTTTTTTAGGAGATGCAATTTACTGGATTTAGAGTTATCCACACAACAGATTGTTATCTGCCCCCGGAAATTCCGATTCGAACATCAAGTCCAAATTCTGTTGTGCTTGTACCTGGAGAGTTTGCGCCTTCACTAAAGTCCGCCACATACCTGAAGAAGGCTCTGGCTGTGACTCTGCGGCTCAATGAATAGCGCGCGCTTGGTTCGAGATGGATGTTTGTGCGACCATTGAGAATCTGCGGCTCACCGTCCCAGTTCTCGATATCAAAAGTCACTTGCTGTGTCCTGCCATACTTGGCTTCAAACGCAAATTCCATGTCGTTCTTAAACACTGTTCCAAAGAGAGGGAGTTCAAACTCTTTGAGTGTGTAGGCTGCGTCTATCTTGAATTCGTTCTTCACATTTTCAGTGATCGTGGCGGCACCATAACTGGAGAGCGAACGCTCAGTTTCGGTATTGTAGTCGAGTTTGACGGTAAGATTACCGCCTAGCTGTTCTTCGTCAAAACGCATGTTGATACCAATGAGCGGGCTGAAGCCGAAGCGAATGCTCTGACGATCGATCTGTTCACCAATGTCTGTAACGGTGCTCGATATCTGATACTCAGAAGAATACGCGTGGTTGAGTGTCACCTCAGTGGCAATACCGTCAAAGACGCCCCAATCTTCTAATCCACGCCAGTATATTGTCCAATTCACGCGCGGAAGAACACTGCTGATTGATGCTGGCCATATTGAAAAGCTCTCTAGCTCTTCTTCAAATGAGTTGGCTAGTGCTTGTGCCAACTTTCTGTTTCGTTCGGTTTCTTCTGGATTCTCGGCTTCAATTTGCGCTACCTGCGCCTGATACGCATCGATCACGTCTATAACATCGCCGCCAAACAGTCCCAAATTTGGCAAGGCCAAGTAACTTCTGCGCGTGTCCTTTGTTACTGTGACATTTGAGAATGATGGAATACCATTTTCGTCAGTCTGCACCGTTTGGTTGCGACCATATCCCCAGGCTGAATTAAAGCTCAAGTTTAATTCTGCGCCTTCCCACAACGGCCGATTCGCTTTCCACTCAAGCTTGGTTTGCTGCGTATATTGATCCTGCATGAGCTGATTCGCAGGCCTCAATCCATCCGTGCTCGAGAAGCCGAAGAATGGGAATGCACTCGAGGAGCCCAACTGTATCTTGCCGTGCGGGTTACTTACCAGACCCATTTGGTATGCGGCACTAGGTCCATACATGTCTTTCTGCTCCATAAAGAAGGGAGCTCTCCAGAAATTTGATAAACCTGTTCCACCGAGTACACCTGTGTTGGTTGCGCGTTTGTGCTGATTGAAGGTGATGGTCACGCTTTCGTATTCAAGAAACACTGTCTTGAACAAATGAGTGATATTGCCTACGAGACTTCGCGACACAGTGTCAGTTGCAACGGTATCCTGTATTTCTGGTTTTGGTGACGAACCGCGGCCTCTTCTACCCCGACCTCTGCGCCCTGGCGTGTTGTTGCTTGGCTGAGACTCTATGCCATACCAATTGTCGGCCATTTCGCGCATGCGTACATTGAAACCCA
>JAUHYX010000275.1 GCA_030426285.1 bacterium | reverse complement strand
CCTGTCTGCAGCGCCTTGGACCTTAAAGAAAATTACCCTTCCGAGTGGAGGTGAAATTCACATTCAGTACGAAGACCACGATTACTCTTTTGTTCAAGATCAAAGAGCAATGGCAATGGTCGGTATCGAAGAATTTGATGATGAAAAAAACTTCTTCTTGCGTTGTGACGACTATTTCGGTGCTTTGTCGCCCGACGAAAAATTGTGGCTAGTAGATGAAATGCAAAATCGGTTTGTTGAGAATGGCGAAAAAATGTACTTCAAATTCCTGTACAATTTCACTTGCACAGATAGAAACGACATTTTGCATTTGTTTGAGGAGCCGCCCAAAACAGGCATAGACTATGTGTATGGTTATGTAGATGTCAAGGATATCTCCATCACATCGGAGGATAGAATTTACGTCGAAACACATGGAGATGTTTCCTTCGATGACTTGGCAAAAGAATATGAGAATGCAACGGTTTATGGTCTCGACTGCGGTGAGCACTATGTTGGATATGGAGGCACTGAAGACAAAGATATTATTGAACTTGCAGTTGAAGTGCTAGAGTATATGCCCTTTGTTGGAACAGGCATGATTGTTGGCAGAGAATGGAGCGACCCCCCACCAACTTTTGATCAATTTTCATATGTCCGAATTCCAGTTACTCAGGCCAAGAGAGGCGGAGGTCATCGTGTTAAGAGAGTACTCATGTACGATGAAGGGTTAGAGTCAGGTGATGCAGTATTGTATGGAACCGAGTATAGCTATACAACAGAGAGGACGATTGGAGGAAAGACTTACACTATAAGTAGTGGTGTTGCAACAAATGAGCCAGCTATTGGCCGGGAAGAGAATTCGCTTGTCAAATTTCAACCCAGAAGAGGTAACCCGACATTTTTGGAAGCTGTAATTTCTGGAACAAAATTGGAGCAATATGAAGGTCCCTTATTTG
This sequence comes from bacterium, assembly GCA_030426285.1. Classification (GTDB taxonomy): domain Bacteria; phylum Bacteroidota; class Ignavibacteria; order Kapaibacteriales; family UBA7675; genus JAUHYX01. The sequence goes on along the minus strand of JAUHYX010000275.1, from coordinate 2,684 downwards.
AAGGACAATTGCCTGGTCCTTCGGTTGGGTACTCCAAAGTAGTTTCGAAAAATATTCACAATGGCACCACTGGTACGGGCTTCACTGTTGTTGAATACAATACAGTAAAAGATTTCCCTCTGTTGTACGATTGGACAGGCCTGCACAAGAAAGAAAGAAATTCCATTCCAATTGCTAGTTCGTTAATGGGATTTATGAAGTCTTTGCATGCTGGGTCGCAAGGGTATGCCTTTGTTCAGCAGAATCTGCATGGCACAGTGAAAAGAGTCGCTGCATATGGAGGGAACTACGAAGATCCAGGTTCACACTACTTAGTTGCATCTACCGAGCATGAATACGCAAAACCACAAAAGGATGAAGTCCAGATTTTTTCTGGAGTAGGTGAGAGCCTTACCTCTGGCTGGCCCGGCAAGACTATTGAAGTTGTTCAAGAGTCAAAGTACCAGTTGGACAAATATCAAAATCATATAGGATCTTGGGATGCGGGGATGGTTCTTCCGCCTCTTGTATTTCTGCCCATACCATTTGCGTCGATTTCATATCGTATGGTAAACGAAACTAGGGCTCTCAATACACATGTAAATGTGAAGAATATCAGTTACCCACCAATTGTAACACAAACTAGGCAGTATAAAGAGGGAATTTGGCATACAACCAAGTACCTTGTGTTTGACGAAGCTACTGGGCAGCCAGTCGTCACTAGAAGCCATGATGGTTTTGATCAACTTTCACCAATGCAAACTTCTGGTTCTCACGAAGGTTGGTACACAAGCTATCAGATACCTGGGTACACAGAATATGAAGCGCTGGGACAAGCTGTAGAAAATGTGAAGATGGAGTACTTAAACAGTACGATTACCAGTATCGGTGGTGGAGTGTATACACTTGCTAACAGTAGTGTTGACTTGAAGCTGTTCCCCGGTGACTTGTTGCGAATATTTGATCAATCAACAGAATCTACCGAACTGGCCCATGTCGTTGAAGTTGTTAGCTCAACTCAGGTGAAAATTGTCGCAGCTGGTCTTGTTTCATCTCTTTCTGCAACTGGGTCTGATATAGATGCCAAAGTTGTTGAGTCCGGCAGGACGAACCAACTGACTACGCGTGTTGGATCGGTTGTCACGTACGGTGAACTTGAGAGCGATGTTCTTAGTAATAGTGTACTTAGTACACCAAGTCTCGACACTATCGTAATAGGAGCAAGTGCACTGACTTTGTCTGAAGATTGGACCTATGACGGAACCGAATATGTGCCAAATGTTAATGCCAATCTCTATGAGTCAGGGCAAAAGGGCAACTGGCGGGCACACGAATCTTACACCTATATGGCTGATAGAAAGAGTGCTCACGCAAGTAGTACAGATCGGACGTATTCTCGTGCAGGTGCGTATTCAACATTTGATCTTTTCAATTGGCAAGGAAGTCAAACATCCGAATGGCTCAAGACAACAACAATAGTTGAATATAGTCCCCACGGTGAGGTTCTTGAAGAACAGAATGCCCTATCTATTCCTTCCTCGGCGCGGTTTTATCATCGAAACATGGTTCCTTCTATAATTGCTGGAAATGCGCACAAACAGGATATTTTCTTTGAGAGTTTTGAAGAATCAGTAATTACTCCAACACCGGCAGATGCACATACTGGAGTTGGTTACCAGTCACTCAATGGTAGGACGTCATCGAATCCAATAGAAATTGGGTCAATCAACATTTCCTCAAGAATGAATGCAAGTGGAGTGATGATTCGCTTCTGGTTCAAAGGACATGGAACCGCGCCTCCACATATTCTCTTGAACTCAACTGACATTGAGCCTGATAGTTTGGCGCATTGCGGTGAATGGAAACTGTATGAGGCAATTGTCGATTCTCCGTCAGTAGGAGCAACTGCTGTGAAATTTTACTACGATGGTGGACAAAACGGTGCAATTGATGACGTAAGAATCCAACCATTTGATTCAGAAGCAACTTGCTATGTCTACGACCGAACTACCCTTCGGTTGATTGCTCAGTTTGACGATCAGCACTTTGCCCTTCTTTACCAGTACAATGGTGAGGGAAAACTTGTTAGAACGTTAAAAGAGACTGAACGAGGGGTGAAGACGCTTCGAGAAATGCAGTATCACATTCCTCTAGTTGCAAGATCTGAGAATACAACACCACCAATTTCTGGACTCATCAATATATATGGTGAAGGGAGTGGTAGAAAGTTTCAGAGGCTTGGTGAGACAGTTACATCTCCTTGGATGAGTGGAAACGGCAGCAACGCTAACGGGACGACAGAATTACTGAAACTACATGCTTCTCCTAACGGAGCGAGTATGCAAATATTACAACAACCCGAAGCCATGGATTCAAACCGGAATGAAAGTAAGTAGCCTAAGCACATTGATGTCGATGTTTGTACTTGCACTAGTTTCTTTTTCTGAAACTCTTGCTCAAGATACATTAACTCTGTGTAGCCCTTGTCCAAATGATTCAAGTTGGCAAGAACATACTGACACCATTTCATGGGGAGACGAGACTGACCCATGTGAAGTAATATTCACGTATGAAAAGCGAACTTGTGACGCCGACTACTGCACAGAGGTTCGTTTGAAAGACTTTGTAGTTGATGGGAATTGTGTTGCTAGCATCCAGGATCCATCTGAAGTTGTCGCATCGGTTCTGGTTAATGTGCTATACGA
>JAUHYX010000274.1 GCA_030426285.1 bacterium | reverse complement strand
CTAAACAGGCTCGGCATAAACTCTTCGCTAATGCCAATACCAGTGTCTATTACTGAAAAGACAACTTCTTGTTGATCTATGCCGGACAAGGACAAACACACCACACCTTTATGAGTAAACTTGACAGCATTTGCGACAATGTGCTCTAATATGCGGCGCAAGCACTTCACATCAAGGGTCAACATGTATTTGCCCGGATGATCCACCTTTGTTTGCAGCTCAATCCCCTTACTGTCGGCCTCGTCTCTGAATTCCATCAACAATGAGTAGAGCAATTCTTCGGCATCAAACTCATGCCAATCGAGGTGCACAGAACCCGCTTCAAGCATGGAGAGGTCAATAATTGAATCAAGCGTGCGCAGCAGTCTTTGTCCACTCAGCTCAATCATTTGCACAAGTTCTTTGTCTTCTTCCACAACACTGTCGCGCAAAAGTGAAGCGAAACCAATAACACCTGTCAGAGGTGTGCGAACTTCGTGATTGATATTTGCCAAGAATGCAGTCTTGAGACGATTCATTTCCTCAGCTTTGTCGCGCGACTGCCGCAGTTGCTCTTCTACACGCTTGTGTTCGGTAATGTCTTCTTCGATGGCGACATAATGGGTCACATTGTGCTTGTCATCAACAATTGGCGCTATGGAAGCCAATACCCAATAGGGTTGCCCTGACTTGGTTTTGTTTTCAAACTGACCTGACCACACTTGGCCTTGACTGATCGTGTTCCACAAGTCTGAATACACGGACTCATCAGTTCGACCACTCTGGAATACACTTGTCTGCTTACCTCGCACTTCTTCGAGCGCATAACCTGTTATGCGTGCTGCAGCTGGGTTTATGTACTCGATGAGTCCCTTGTCATCAGTAAGAATAATCAAACTACCAGAGAACTCAACTGCTCGCTTAAACAACCGCAAGCGGATGTTGCCCTCTTCCGCTTCGGTTATATCGCGCGAGCTCACGACGCCTCTTACAGAGCCATCTGAAAGGACGATTGAGCTACCACTCGCTTCCATGACTCGATAATATCCATCGCGATGGCGGATGCGATATTTTGTTGAAAAAGAACTGCCCGGATTGTCGCGGCCTTGTTTGAGATAGCTAGCAACGACACGAGCGTCTTGTGGGTGAATGAGTTCCAAACAATTGCGTCCCTCCAATTCTGCTGGAGTCCAGCCCAATGTCTGCCTTAGCGACTGACTTTGGAACACAAATTGGCCGATTTCATCTAGAACGATGATGATGTCTATAGAATTCTCGACAATTGTCTGAAAGAACATGCGTTCTTCCTCAACTTTGTACAGTGGGCTTCTGTGACCGTCCGAAGCAGACATCTGAACCGCCAAACGCTGCAAGCGGGTTGCTATATCTTGTACTCCAGCATAGTTGAGTAAAACAACATCGTCAAAAGAAGCGAACAGCTCAGCGGGAATATCACGCGGTTCACCGCTCCCGACCAGCAACAATCCTTGTGCCAAGGAATTATGCTGTTTACATTCAGCAATGGAATCTGAATAGCACAATTGAATTCCTGCGTGGGAAGGAACAACTGATGGGCCTAATGGAACGTACTCTAGGCTATCGATCAACGCAATAGCATCCTTGACGAGTACCTCTGCCCGCCGAGGCAAATGACACCCAAAAACAGTCAATTGTACAGACAATTCATTCAAATTCATGGTATGGGAATGTTCTTGCAAACTGTATCTTCCCACAAAATACACGCTGAGATCAAATAAGCAACCTGAAACAGCAGACTAGCGTTCTATTGTAGCTGTTTGACTTCTACCACTTCAATGAGACTTTGCGACACCGAATCGCAATCATAAGTATGCGCTTCACAGGTTGCACGAAGCACTTCAGGACGTATATGGATAGTTCGCACAGTGCCTATTTGCCAGTGATTAATCATTGGTCTCGGACGCGGCATCGACATAACAAACAACTCGGCGCATTCTGGGACAAACACGCAGTCTATATTTGTACTCATGTCGGCTCTGATAACAATCGTATCGATAGCATGTTTTTGTCCAAGAGCCCAGCAATGCAATACATATCTACCTGGCTGTAGGTCTCCCACACAAATTTGCTCACAACGCGTGGTTAGAATTGTGTCGCCATGCACCGAAACCAATGTAGAATACGCCTGCCAAACCTCCTGCCCCTCAACCTGCATTAAATTCACTTGTAGCGCTCCCGTTCTTGTGTCTGCTGAGTGCGCGAATTGGAGCACCGACACTAGGGCGAACATGCAAGCGAGCAAGCACATTTGCATAACTCGTTGACATAGACGCACCCGAACATGTCGCGAACAACCTGTCCGGGCTTTGCGTGCTATGTTGACATTTATCTTCATTTCACTTGCAGTCCTACATACTAGTAACCTGTGGAAATTCACCGATCACTTCAATTCTACTTTCAGCATCTTCATCGCAGCCCCATCGTATGTACACAGATGGTTTGTTGGGCCTGGTTGCGCCAAGATCGACAATTCTGACTGTGCCGATTTGATATGGATCAACCAAAGGAGGTGAACTAAAGCACAGTGGTGCTGAAGAGCACTGCCGGACCATCATACAGCTGCACACTGTAGCGTGACTTCTTGCAATTGAAACTCTCTCCTCAACAGTCTTCCACATCATGCCAAACACAGTGACTGTATATGTTCCAATTGGCAAGCAGATCTCCGACCACTGACTGGGTTCTCGAAGAACTAACCTACTCCCATCTGCAGAAGTTACTACAGCGAAAACATCAGTAGGTCGATCATCTGACTCGAACTCTACTTGCAACACTAGCTCTCCGTAGTCAACAACCGCTGCTTGTAGGAAGCGGTCACAACTTGAAAAAAAGAGAACAAGAAAGGCAATTGTAAGCTTCATTTCACTTGCACCTATTTCTGCGCCACTGAGAATCTGTCGCGATACGTCTGTACTAGGCTCACAAATTCTGCACGATATCCATCCTCATCTGCACCAGCAGATGCTTGTGCGCGCTTGATGAGAGTGTTGAGCTGACCTGGTTGTTCTTCAATTTCACCGCGACAAATCAGGCCGAATTCGGCAACACATTGAGCGAAGGCTGCATCCATATCTACCTCAGATGTATCGTCCGCTACGAAGCCTTCAACCAGCGAGCTTGTTTGGCCATCTGGTTCTTTGTAACGCACGCGAACAACAGCGACATTTCCGCCGAAATCTGTCACATCTTCAAGTGCACTATAGTCAACCGCACCTTTTCTGCGCACAACTTCATACAATGCCGTCACAGTATGGCCAGCTCCGATATCGCCAGCATCTACCTTGTCGTTTTCAAAATCTTCTTTGTTGAGCATGCGGTTGTCATATCCGATCAAGCGGTACGACTCAACAACAAATGGATTAAACTCAACTTGAATTTTTACATCTTTCGCAATCGTAACCATGGTACCGGTAAACTCGCGGGCAAGTGCTTTGCGCGCTTCATTGATGCCATCAACCATAGTGTAGTTGCCATTGCCGTGATTTGATATTTCTTCCATCCTTTCGTCGGCCCAGTAGTTGCTCATCGTACCTACCACAGTTAAAAACACACCAGATTCGCGATTCTTCACGATAAGGTCCTTAAGTCCCTCTTTGTGAGACACACCCAAATTGAAGTCGCCATCTGTGA
>JAUHYX010000273.1 GCA_030426285.1 bacterium | reverse complement strand
AGGCGCTGAGCAAAGAACTCAACACCGTCCACAGCAAAAGGTTTCCCGTTCTTGCCTCAAACGGTTCATAAAATGCTTCAAGGACTTCTCCTCGCCCTGGGTAGTACGGATTGTTGAGGACAGTATTAGTGAACATGCCTCTTTGGTTTGGGTAGCTTATCCTCCTCAGATACGAGAAAGCCTCGTACTCTGTATCATTAAATATCTCATCAAACTCATCAAAAAATTGGTCGAATTCATCGTCCCTATAACTTTGTGATTCAAGGTTGTAAACGCTCTTGCTATATTTCTTCCCCAACCACAAAATGGGCCATCCCTGCAAAGTGTCTTCGGCTGAGTTAAACATCGGAACAACCAAGTAGATGGACATGTTGTAGTCAATCTCATCATAACCCCCTACTCCATCTACTTCATACACAGACGCCTTACTCAGGTCGAGATAGAAGTCTTTTACTCTATAGAATTTGGTCTTTTCAACCTCTTTGATCTCTCCAATTGTATTGAGTTGAGTCATTGCGCCTGCAGCCTCATCAATGTAGTGCAGCGAAACGATCAGAGGAACACACAGTAAAAAAAAGAACAGAATCACCAACCCCGTTCTTTTTTTTGGCTCATCTACCTTGAAGCTGAACAGTTTTACCTTTGAAGCAAAAACCGCTACGGCAACAATCCCAGTGACCAAACCAGGTATCACCCCTATGACTATGCCATCGTCAAATTGAATAAGTTCGGTTTCTATAACCAGCAACCAATGCAGAAAGGTGTATCCTATCACCAGTGACAACAGGGTCACCACAAAAGGCACAAAGATGAGTCTAAATTTGTCTTTCACAATTTTCCAGGCATATTGAGCAGAAGCAAGTGCAGTACAGGACTGTTACAGCACTAAAATGCATATAAATCTATTCAAAGGCCAACACCGATTTGCTGTGCGACGATTCCTTTTGTGCATACTGATTACGACCCTGCTGTATAGCTGCCAGCAGGAAAAGACGTTTGTGTTTCAACAGACTTCAAAGAGCGCAGCCTTGTCATCAACACAATATGTGGCAGCATCAACCCATTTCTCTTGGAAACACCACAGCCGCATGCACTTGAATAGTCGCTCTTACCTCTGCAAGATATCTTGAAAAGAGTGTTCATCGAGCCGTTTTTTTTAAGAACAACTAGCCCATTCATGCCTGCCGGAACAACCGGTGACCTCCCTACCACTCTACATGAAACGGAATACATATCGCTCCGACATTGAATTCTGCACAGCGAGACTTTGATGTGCTTTGTTCCTCAAGAAAACAGATTCTGAGTCTCACCGAGTCTCGCAAATATTCCGTGCAGAAGTTCTGGCTGTTGTCAAAGTGAGCATCGCTAGTACTCCGCGAACATTCCATTGACTCTGCTCCCAACAAGAAGCCTGGATTCGGATACATGTAGCCAGACAGCACTTCTTCGACCTCTCCGATTTTAATCGACAGTCTGTATTGAATCTCAAATGGTTGTGTTCGCACCAAAGACAAATCAAGTGTAGTATCACCTTGCCCTCTTGTCACGATATAACTTGACTCATAAGCCGGAAATCCTTTGGGGCAGGTACGGGTAGTATCGCCGCTTGAGACGACCACAAAACAGGAATCAACATACTCAACAACTTCATCTACTCCGTCGTCTTGCATGAGCTCCTGCACTTCACCTACAAACTCCTTGTACGGGTCTACGGATTCTTGCTTCGCACATGCAGAAATGAGGACCATGCAAAACACACAAAGGGCACCAGATCTCACTTAAGGAATCTCCAGTTGGAACAGGTATGAAATTTTTAGCTGCAAGTATTTTCCTACGTCGACTTTAAGGATATTCGTTTGTGCTGAACCTTCTCATAACGGAAATTTTCTCCTGCGAAGTCATAGTGATACTTCATGTGAAAAGCATAACAGACAACGTACAAAGGTCATACCGACGTCTACAGTTCTAAGGTTTCCAGATTGGACAAAAAACCCTGTATATCCTCTAAGAATGCGGCACTTGAAGGAGAAAGAGTGACATCTACAGATTGATAGTTCTTTTCTAGAACCTCAAGAGCAGACTCTTCTCCAAGAAACAGCTTTAATGTGGTGACGTACGCAACAAGACTGTTTTCTGTAGGAGTACTACCAAAAGTCTTTTCGGCACATGCAACGGCACTGTCCTTGAACAATTCAAAGTTCTCGCTGTCTTTCAAATGATAGTACGCAATAGCTGAGGTACTCAAACGCTCTTGCTCACCGATACATTCTTCTCGTTCGGCCATTAATTGTATGCATTCTTCATACCAACCACCATTTGCAAGGATCATTCCTTTGTTATTGACGAAAAAACAATTGTTCGACGAACTCTCAATTGCCTTGTCGATTAGTTGTAGTGCCAACTCAAAGTCTTGACTTTGCGCTACAACAGCCATAGCCGAATCATTCCAGAATCGGCCCTCAGAATCTCCTGAAACCTCTTCGCCAATTGCCAATTCTAGATTCTCGTTGCCACCACAGCAACAAAGAATTGGACACAAAAACAATAGCACCAACAACTTATCCAACAACATATTCATCCTAATCCTTGTTTGTGTCTATAGAAACTCAACAACCACACAAAATCATATACTACAACTTGTACAAATTTCACGAAGTTTGGTGCATAGAGTGTCTAATAAGTCATGCAAAAAACTGGCAATCCTACAGCATCCTAATGGCGATCTGCTCATCTTCTTTTGTGGCGGCCACAACTTCGTAGCTGCGCATGCAGGCTGAGCAATAGTCTTCTAAAGCTCGGAACTCATGCATGATGCACGAGAACTCATCAAAAATTATGATTGTTCCTGGCTTAATAATTTCGTTGGCCGTGAGCAGAGCATACAGTGTAGCTGAATACAAATCTGAGTCGTTGTGGATAACGAGTCGATGTTGTAGCGAAAACTCGTTGAGAAAACCGGGCAATGTCTGTTGGAACAAGCCTTTTCGAAACGACACTCTCTCGTCGCTGATATTTGGCAACTTTCCGCCCGTGCTAAATGTCTCACGTTTTTGCGTCGAAGAAAAGAAGTTCCAGTCTTCGGGAAGTCCTTCAAATGAGTCAAAACCTACAAATGTTGATTCTGCTTGCTGATTGATTTCTGAGAAGTACTTGATGCTGGCACCTTCAAACACACCAAACTCGAGGTATTGCATCGCAACATTCTTAAGAAGTTCATTGTTCACGAAGTCGTACAGGTCGGTACGAGTCTCAAAAACAGGGTATGTTCCAGCGCGCTCTTTGCGCCATGTATCAAGCTTTGGTCGATACGCCACATGCCGCAGCTTGTCTGAATCGGGCAATACAGCCAGCACTACGCCTTTCAGCAGGTCTCTTATTGTTTTTGCCACCTACGTCTCCAATCATGAACAACAATGCATGATTGAATTTACCCCCTCGAACTAAGGAATTCAAAGAAAAATTTTGGTATCATATCTATTGCAAACGCTTTTAGAGCACAACAATTCGGGTGGTTTTCACAACAGATTGAGCCTCCGTGATCACGACGAAATATGTTCCTCTCGCCAGGCTCCTCATCCCAATTTCTTTCGTACCACCGCTCATGTAAGAGTGTGACAGCACAACAGATCCAAACAGATCGCACACATCAA
>JAUHYX010000030.1 GCA_030426285.1 bacterium | reverse complement strand
GCCGCCGGAGCGGGCGCCGCCGGCCGGGCGCAGCATGAAGAGGAGCAAGGAGCGCGGGGTGACGAGGAAGTCGTCGCCGAAGCGGAACAACTGAACGAGGATTTCCGCTCAGAAATTCGCGCCTTGTTCCAGGACGGCGGTGGCATGGATGAAGATTTTGAAGGCTAAGCCTTGACAAAAAAGCGGAAAATGAGCACTTTAACGCCGGCCGGAGAGAAACTCATGCCGGCGTTCTTTTTACCACCCATTCTGGGGGCACCATGAGTGATGAAGATTTCAATGTAAACATGTCTGAACTGTCGCAAACAATCCGAAGAGGAGAGTTTTCTGTTCAAGTAGACATCTACGAGGCCGAAAACGGTTCTTGGATTCTAGAAGTCATCGACAAGTACAATAACTCAACAATTTGGGATGACACGTTTGCTACCGACCAAGAAGCTCTTGACGAAGTAAACAGAACTATTGCCGAAGAGGGAATCGAATCTCTTATCGGACCTTTTGACGACTAGAGCACCTTTCCTTAGCCTTTAGCCTTTCTCACAGCTTGGTAAACAATGTTGAGCACGTATCTGTGCTCAAAACATACATTCCGGCTGGTAATTGTCGTACGTCAATTCTTCCAGATGTGATGTCCGTAATGCGCATCAGGGTTACTCCGCGCACGTCGGTAATTGTGGCCGATGCCCCGTCGAGCTGCTGCCAATGCAACACATCATTGCACGGATTTGGAAATACAACTGCGCCGTGGTCATCCTCGTTTGGTACAGAGACTTCTTTTACGGTGACTTCGATAATCTTGTCGCCCTCATCTGTGAATGGCGGTCTGCCCCTTCCGTCTAGATTTGAAGTTGAAAAGAAGAGTCTACCGCTAGGCGACACGCAAACGTCGCGAAGTCTGCCAAATTCATCTTCAAAGTGAATTGTGTTGTCCTCTATCGTGCCACCATCTTCAGAAAGGTGAATTTGTACTAGCTTTGGTTCTGAGCTTTTCAAACATGCCATAAGCAAGCAATTTCGAAATTGACTCATGCTGCCCGAGCGCGGGTAAAAGTCAATGCCTGCCACAGCATACGTGTACGAACTTTCATATTCCCCCATGGGTTCTTGTACATTGTTGGCTTCGCAAAAAGTCAGCTCTTGTGCAGTATTGCAAAAACCTTCCACACTTGGCCAGCCGTAATTTCGACCCTTGAGGATCTCATTCACTTCATCGGCAATGTTCTGTCCGTGCTCCGAACTGTACAGGCGTCCGTTGCCAAACGCCAAACCCTGGTGATTGCGGTGTCCGTAACTCCAGATATATGGATTGGCACCAGGTGTGTCGACAAACGGATTGTCATCTGGCACAGTACCATCAAGATTAAATCTCAGTGTTTTACCATTGGGGCTCGACAAATCCTGTGCTAGCGGCAAATTGTAGATTTCCCCAGTTGTCATGTACAGCGTATTGTCATTTGGGTCAATGAGCAACCGTGCACCATTGTGGTTATTGCTGGCCTGAACCTCGTCGTACAGTACCACCTCAGCGACAAGTGAGTCCATGCTTTGATCATAGAAGAAGCGCGAAAGACGTTCTTTGCGGTCACCTTCCACAATGAAGTTATATGCGATGAACACATATGGAGCAGTTTCAAATTCAGGGTGCAACGCCATGCCTAACATACCGGCTTCGGAGTATTCCCACACAACATCTTGAATGTCTAACAACTGATGGACTGTACCATTGTCTGGGTGCACGCGTGAGATAACGCCCTTGCGCTCGGTGACCCAAAGGTAGTCATCTGGCCCCCACAACACTTCCCACGGGGTGTCGAGCGAACTTGTTACGATTCGCGTCTGTAAGCCTGCGTCCTGAGCTTGGGTTGAGCAGGAAAGTACCAATGTTGCACAGAGAACCATGTGAACAAACTTCATGTGGAATGCTCTCGAGTTTGATGAGTTTGACAGAGCACACAACCTACGCATACCCACGTGTAATTTCAATAGAGAATGGGGCGAAAAAAAAGCCGCTCAGAAACTCTGAACGGCTTATAGAACATCGATTGGAGTGCTAGCTGCTACGGTACGTCAGCATGTGCTGCGCACTTCACAATCATTCCTTTCTCTTTGCCAGAGATCAGGCCTTCTTTTTTAAGCTGCTTTGCGATTCGCTCAATGCAAACAACCCACTCACCGTGGTTTTTGAATGTAAGTTCGCCACATTCAGCAAATCTGTCGGCTAGAGTACAACCCGAGCCGTCTAGAACATTTAAAATTCCAACTTCGCAGCCAGCGAGGTTGAGATACTCACTCATGTCGGAATCTGGACATGGGTCAGATGCATTTGGAATACCGTCGCCGTCATTGTCATCACCGCCACCCGGTGGAATTGGATCTTCAACAACAACTGCTTGTGGTCCTGGGTCAACTGACATATTGGTGGATCCGTCAGAAGAAGAGTCGTCACCGCACGATACTGCGAAAACGGCGACAAAGCTGAGCAACAACACGTGCTTAAGCCATGATTTCATTGCGAAAACCTCCCTTACGTGTATGGAGAAACTAAAAACAACTACGTTAAGCTAATACAACAACTTGCAGTACACAACTGCATCACTGTAGTTTGAGTGAATATACGGACTCGCCCGTTACATTTTTGTAATGTATTTCGACAGATCGATGTTGATACGGACCAGAAATCGACAAGACTGCATAGTTGCGTTCTGTGACGAGGCTGCCTTCGACACGGTCAGGGTTTACATCCGTTGGTGTAGCCCAAGCAGACGACGTCAGGGGTGACACCGTGCAGTCCACAAGCGTATCTCCCTGATGTCCGATCAAACGAGTAACTTCGCTAAAGTGACGATCTCCAGAGACAATGAGAACGTCGTTGTCGGCAAGCTCGCGGAGCGTTGACATCAAAAATTCATGCTCCTGTTTGTAACGGCTGTGATTCTCAAATTCTGCGAATGTATTGAGAATTTGCCCTCCGGAAACGATAATCTTAACACTAGCGAAACTCGCGAGAATGTTTTCTTTAAGCCAATCTATTTGTGCTTTTCCAAAAACAGCTGCTGAATCTCCATAGGCTGAGGGAAGCTGCCGGAACATTCTGTTGTCGAGCAAAAACACTTCTACATCCATGTATCGGTACGATGCTGTGATGCAGCCGTGTTGCCTGCCGAAATTGGACTCTGGGTTTGCCCAAAAATTCTGAAATGCTTGCAGTGACATGTCTCCATAGGGTGCAGATCCAACAGAATTGTTTGCGCCAAAGTCATGGTCGTCCCACACTGCTATATTGGGCGCGCATTGCAGCAATTCTTGGATTGAGTCATGATTGCGCATGTGAGTATATCGGTTGATAAAGCCGCTATAACTTGTGAGGTCGGGGCTTCGCAAGTAGACATTGTCCCCCATCCAAAGCACAACACTGGGTTCTTCTGCTGCCATAGAGTTGAAAATTTGTGTGTGGTGTTCTCCCCCTTCTTCACCTAAGCGCGCGTCGAGCAAGTATGCACACGAACCCATCACAAATGAGATGTTTGGCATCGTGTCGAGTGTCTCAAGTGTCGGTGGAGTTACAAATGTCCCTTGAGCTCGTATAACACCTTCAACATTTACATTGTATTCATACTCAGTATTCGATGTTAAAAATGGCAATGTGAATGTGTATGCATTGCCGTGTTCAGACGTTGTGAAATGGTCGTCGGTGACCGCTCCTAGTTGTCCCGCCACTGGCTTATACGATATTGAAGTACGTGCTGGAGTCTTAGTTTGAACCCAAATACGAGCCTCATTCTCAACAATGTGCCCAAGCATTACAACAACGCCTTGTCGAGTATAGGGTGTGTGCGTACTTGTGGCGGTGCCTATTGTGGATAGGAGCACAATACATGCAACAACAAAGAGAAAAAAGGATGAGTTTTGCTGCATTTTAATGTGCCTCTGCCCAATTATCGCCAACACCTGCGTCTGCGATGACCGGTATGTCGCCTAGTGGAGCTGCCGCAATCATCTTCTCTGAAACCATTGCTTTCATCTCTTCCAACTCGGAATGTGGAACCTCAAACACCAGTTCGTCGTGCACTTGCATAATCATCATGGTCTTGGCATTAGAAGACTCAAGTTGCTTTTGAATGTCTATCATAGCAACCTTCATAATGTCGGCATTTGCACCTTGAATTGGCATGTTGATAGCTTGGCGTTCAGCGCCTGCGCGTTCATTGTGATTGCGCGCATTTAAGCCCGGTAAATACCGCCTGCGACCCATGAACGTTTCTACATATCCCTTTTCTTTGGCAACTTCTGTTGTGGTGTCAATATACTCGCGAATGCGTGGGAATCGTTCAAAGTAGTCTTTGATGACAGTACGCGCTTCCGAACGCGCAATGCCCAATCTGTCAGCCAAACCAAAAGCACCCAAACCATACATGATGCCAAAATTCACAGCTTTTGCACGGCGACGCATTTCAGCATCCACCTCGTCGACCTCAACACCGAATAGTGCCGCGGCAGTACTTGCGTGAATATCTCGACCTTCTTTAAAGGCGTTTGACAGTGTCTCGTCTTTCGAAATAAACGCCATAATTCGCAGTTCAATTTGTGAGTAATCTACACTCATTATAACTGAGTCTGGATTGCCAGGAACAAATGCTTCACGAATTTTCTTGCCCAAAGCACTCCGCACCGGAATGTTTTGCAAATTAGGATCTACACTTGAAAGTCTTCCAGTTGCAGCAATCGTTTGATTGTATGTCGTATGAATTCTGTTGGTAACTGGATGAATGAGTTTTGGAAGTGTCTTTACATACGTAGACAACAGCTTGTTAAGTTGTCGGTATTCCAGAATATGTTGCGCTATCTCATACGATCCGGAAAGCTTTTCCAACACAGAAGCGTCGGTACTGAAACCGGACTTTGTCTTCTTGATTGGCGGAATACCCATTTTTTCAAAGAGCACTTCTCCCAACTGTTTTGGACTGTCGATGTTGAAGTCTACACCAGCTTCCTCGTGAATAGTTTTTGCTAAAGCAGTGACATCACTTGTTAGGTCTCGTTCCAATGCGTGTATCTTGTCGGTATCTAGAGACACACCGTTGCGCTCAACTTGTGCTAGTACTTCTGCAACCGGGAATTCTACATCTGTTGCCAAAGAATCTAGCTGCTGTTCACCCAACTCATCGCTGAGCTTTTTATAGAGTCGAAACGTAACATCTGTATCCTCACAAGCATACTCACTAACTTTTTTAGGGTCAACTTCAGCCATCGAAATTTGCGTTGACTTTTTCTCTCCAATCAATGACTTGATTGAAACAGTCTCATAATTGAGCCATGTACGTGCAAGTGCATCCATATTGTGTTTGCTGTCAGGATTGAGCAAGTAACTTGCCAGCATGGTATCGAAGCCAATTGGATGCACACGAATGCCATATCGCTCTAGTATGTGCCAATCGTATTTGCCGTTTTGAGCTATTTTATTGTGCTGCTGGCTTTCAAGTACGCCTTTGAAATACGTGTGGAGTAGTCGCTTGGCATCGTCGAATTTGTGTGTGTTCTCCTCTTCAAAGAGTGTTTCTGAATTTGATTGGGAGTTATCATCTGAAGTAAAACCCTCAATGTGCGTTGCTGGGTCAAACAAAGGAACATACCACCCACTACCAACTTCAGTTGTAAATGAAATACCCACGATATCGCAGGACATGTAGTCAAGGCCGGTAGTCTCAGTATCAAAGGCAAACTCACTAGATGCTTCGAGAGTTTTTTGCAAATCTTGCAAGAGCTCTAAGGAGTTAACGAATACGTATGTGTGCTTGAAGGTGTCAATGTTGTCTACTTTTGACTCTGCTGCTTCGGTAGTGTCGTCGCCGAGATTGAAGCGATTGCGCAATGTTTGACGGAACCCGAGTTCATCAAACAGGTCGATAACATCTTGATGAACAAACTCCTCTTGATGCAAATTATCAACTTCAATGCCAACCGGAACATCTGTGTCGATTGTGACAAGCTCGCGCGATAGAAAAGCCATTTCCTTGTTCTCAGACAACTTCTTATGTACGGCTTTACGTGTAATTGCATCTAGGTTGTCGTACACACCTTGCACATTGCCGTACTCTTGAATCAACGGAATAGCAGTCTTTTCACCTACACCTTTCACGCCGGGAATATTGTCAGACGAATCTCCCATAAGTGCCAGAACATCAATAACTTGTTCGGGAGCTACTCCAAACTTCTCTTTCACACCGTCGTAGTGAACAATATCGTATTCGCCTGGCGTTTTTGCAGGCTTGTAAATGCGAACATGATCGTTCACGAGTTGATAGTAGTCTTTGTCGGATGTCACACAGTACACATCAATGCCTTTGTCCGATGCATGCTTTGAAAGTGTGCCAATGATATCATCCGCTTCAAATCCAGGCATCTCAATCTGTTTTATGCCCAGCAATGTGATAAGTGCTTTTATTCGCGCAAGTTGAGGAACGAGGTCTTCGGGAAACTCCGGCCGGTTCGCCTTGTACAGATCGTACATGTCGTGTCGAAACGTTGGGGATGCTGTATCAAAGCAAACGCAGATATAATCTGGCTTTTCTTTTGACAACAATGTACCGAGAATGTTTGCGAAGCCGTAAACTGCGCCTGTAGGTTCACCATTGGGAGAGCTAAGGCCTGTGCGTGACATAGCATGAAATGCTCTGAAAATCAGAGACATTGCATCGATAAGGAAGAGTTTTTTCATGGTTATGCTGTGTGTGCCTTTTGCCCGCCGATCCACACATCAGTGACGTGATTAACACCAAAGTGGTACACCAACTCCGCATAAGACGGTGAGTCAATTACGATTACATCCGCGGACTTCCCAACTTCAAGTGAGCCATGAGTAGCACCGCGATTGAGAGCGGCCGCTCCGTTGATTGTGGCAGCCGAGATAGCCTCTTCTACAGTCATACGCATTTGCGTACAAGCGAGGCTCAAAATAGTTTGCATGTTTTCTGTGTTGCTGGAACCCGGGTTGCAGTCAGTTGCCAAGGCTACAGTGAGACCTTCTGAAATCATTGCCCTTGCATCTGCATAGGGCAGGTTTGAAAAGTATGCTGTACCAGGTAGTAACGTTGCGACAGTGCCCGCATTCTTTAAAGCCGTACGTCCTTGCTGGCTCGCCATGAGCAAATGATCTGCTGACACAGCATTGTACTTAGCTGCAATTTCCGCTGCACCTACATCGGCAAATTCATCTGCATGCAATTTGATTCGAAAACCCAGTTCGGTAGCACGCTCGAACACTTCGGAGGTTTGTTCTGCATTGTAATACCCTTCATCCATGAATACATCACAGTATTCTGCCAGATTACGCTCTTTTACTAAGGGTAGCATCTCATCACACAACAAACGAATGTATCCCTGTTTGTCGTCTTTGTATTCGGGAGGGAAATCATGTCCTCCTAAGAATGTGGCAACTAGGTGTGGCCGCACCCTTTCGCGAAGTAGCTGCACGGCTTCAAGCTGAGCAATTTCAGAAGCCGTTGTAAGGCCGTACCCGCTTTTAATTTCGATAGTCGTAGATCCATGTGCAACTGCCGAGTGAATCCTCGGTGTAGCCAAATCTGCTAAGTCGTTTGCGGTTGCATTGCGAACTGCCGACATAGTGCGCAGAATACCGCCACCTTCGTTGCGAATTTCCTGATAAGATACGCCGCGGAGTTTGCGAGCAAATTCATCGGCACGACTTCCGGCAAAGGCAATATGTGTATGTGAATCTACAAAGCCAGGCAAAACAGTTTTGTTTGTACAATCCACAACATCTGCATCTACCTGTGCGAATTCACTCGCGCCAAAATCGCTTTGTTTCCCCACCCACAAAATAGACGCATCTATTAGGAGAGCTCCATCAGTTATAACTCCGATGTCTTGCATTTCGGAGCCTTGCTTTCGCCCACTACCTTGAGAGTCTACAGTTACTAAATTTGCGATGTTTGTAAAGAGTGTTGCCATGGGTACTTGTAAATATTATTTGATGACTCGTAAGAATTCAGTGTGTAGAATACGTCCTGATCTGTCAAGCGCAAGAAGGGTGTATGCTCCTTGAACAATGTTCGCAAGACTCACATACAACCCCTGCCCGTGTTGTTCCCACCGCGGTACAACTACAGAACCATGTGCGCCAATAAGTCGAACTTCTTGCACTGCGAGCTGAGTTGTAAGTGTTACAGACTCCGCCGCTGGATTTGGCACGAGCAGTGCTTCAGAAGATTCGGTCTCAACGTCTACACTCCAGTCATTGTATGTGATGTCGTCGATAAACCACCCTTCGTCATTTCCAGCAAAATTGGAAAGGAACCGCAGTCTAAAGAAAACAAAGTACTCATCTGCCTTGCGAGAATATTCGTACACGAAATGTTTAAAGTCGTTTGCATCCAGCACGCCGTCTGTCCATTCGGGAAACTGCGACCGGTCAAACTCTGCGGCAACGCTCCATTCTTCGAAATCTGTTGTGTATTCAAGTACGGCTTCATCGTTCTCGTGTACAATTGCAGCGTGCATAAATGAAATCACGCCGTTGCCGTCTTCTCCAAGAATCAGAGGTGGCAAAAATGCAGTGTCGCGCTGGTTAATGCCATACGGCCCATTTGGACTTATAGTAAGGGCGTGCGTGCCCGAGTGTTTGAACCGTGTTGAGGTTTGAAACGCACCAGTCATCCGAATCAATGAGTCGCGATTGTCTTCTAAAGACAGAGCATGCGTCATTGGCAAACACAATGGATAAAAATACGGTCGCATCCCGAAATTGATCATATCACTTTCATTTGAGGGTGAGTCGGAGTCAGAGATTGAGGCACCAAATAGCTCCCACCCACAATGATCGATAGTGTATGATTTGATTGTCCCCAAATCATCGACACTAATGTCAAAAGTCTTGAAGAGGCTTCTCGTGTTGTCAGTATCTACTAGGTACAAATTTAAAGTCCGCGGATTGATAAACTCTGTGTATCCGTCAGCACGAAACTCTGGCAGCGCCATGTGTAACCTCAAGTACTGAGGATCCTGGCTGAAATATCTCAGCTCAGGTACTCCTGGCTTCCGCGAGCCGCCTGCTGCAAACGAAATACTACATGTTTTACTTGAGTCTGGACCTGCAACAGCTAAGACGTCGTAGTCATACATTGTATATGGCTGAACATCGTCGTCGAGATACACCGAGAGTTCTGGAGAAAGTTCGGTTAAGACCTCGCCGTCTCGTTTAATCAAAATAGTGTACTCGTCGAAAGACATTGGTTGGCCAAATGTTCGCTCTGTTGGAGAAACCCACGAGAGTTCAATGCCTTGTTCAGGATTGGCCAAATCTGCTGTGGCTTCTAACTGTGTCGGTGGCTGTGGCGCGCGAGTATTGACAATAGCTGTATATACATCTGAATCCGTCATGCGATTGCTGCGCGTATCGAACCAGGAAGGGTATACAATGCCATTGTAGAACGCATTGCCAGAATAGTCGCCACTAAAGCTATTTCCGCCAAATGGGTTGAGGGTTACGTCTGACTGTTGGTCTGCTGCGCGTCGAGAAATCCAGGTATCACCACCATCATTTGAATAACTCACATAGCAGTTTGTCCAATAATTTTCAGGGTCGTCACGAGAATCTAGAAACATCACGGCGAGATCACCATTGGTCGGGTCAAGACTCAGCCACGGCCACCATTGGTCGTTTGTACCTTCCGGACTTACTTTCTTGGGAGTTGTCCATGTCTCGCCACCATCTTCTGAGCGCATGAAATAGATTTGCGGAATTGGATCCGCTGTCCAGCACAGGTACATCCAGCCTCGTCGTGGACCATCGGTATTGTCTACCATCAACGTGGGATAGCTCTCGGCACGAACCTTGCCCTTAACAGTGTGTCGGTATGCTGAGTCACTTCCTTCTGGAATCTTTAGCGTTGTTCCCATGGGGTCATATGTCGCGATGAGACGAGGAGATGACCATGTTTCGCCGCCGTCAGCCGAGGAACTAAACCCAATGCTGTGTTCGGGGCCATGATTCCAAACAGTGTATACTTCCCCATTTGGGCCTGTTCTTGTCAGCGGGAAGCTCTGTCCAAATGTTGTGTCTTCACTCGTTCCGGACTCGCGCAAGCTGACATTTACTGGTTTGGACCACGAAACACCACGATCATCTGATGTGCTGAGTACAATTTGCGTTGCCGAATCGCGAGCAGTTACGCGTTTCCAAGGAATGTACACTCTGCCGCGATATGGAGAATCTGCTGAATTGTCAACATGTACGTAATACTTGTCTTCAAAAGTACTGTCAGCATTCTGCGGCGTATTGTGTAGAATCACAGGTATGTGGGCTGTCCACGTCTTTCCTTCATCATCGGAGTAGGAAATGAAGACGCCATTGCGACCTTCTTCTCCAAAGCCTCCATAACACAGATATGCTCTGCCGTTTTCGTCAAATGTCACGCTGGGATCGTTCGACGACCTCCAACCGGGAAATGGACGATCGAGATTGAGGTTCTCCCATGTTTTGCCACCGTCGTGAGAAACATACACCCAGGTTGCAGAAGCGCTGCGGTAGTCGACCGCAGATGCAACCAAATTCAGCGGATTCGTTGGGTTTACGGCAATCGAAGACTCGTTTTGCACCGGTAATTGGTCTTGTTCTTCAACCGTTGTAGCAACATTTTCAAAAAATGCATTGCTAGCTTCTGGCACTTGCAACAACCAAGGTCTGAATGCATCGTCCCACATTGTTGGGGTTGGATGAGCCCGTTCCATAAACTGTTCGTATTTCTTTACAGCGCGGTGTTTTGGTTCATCGTCACCTGCTAGCAGCACCGAGGTGCAAAGTGCTAGCGCTACAAGAGGGGCAATATATGTTCGCATAGGGTTGACCTCAATCGAGTCTTTACGAGAGTCTGTTAACTAAGAAACTTCAGCACTTCGTTTACATTGTCTTTGCTGCCCATAAACACTGGGCGGCGTTGATGAATGGTCTCTGGCTGAATCTCCAAAATACGTTGTGAACCGTCTGTTGCCAAGCCGCCAGCTTGTTCAACCAACATTCCCAGTGGGTTGAGCTCGTACAACAGTCTCAACTTACCTTCAGGATTCTTTGTGTCGGCAGGGTACAAGAACAGTCCACCGTGAAGAAGAATGCGGTGTATGTCAGCAACAGCAGTACCGATATAGCGCAAACCGTATGCGCTTTTGTTGTCGTCTTCAGATTTGGCGTAATTCACAAACTTGCGAATCGATTCGTCCCAACGATTGTAGTACCCTTCGTTGATGCTGTACTGTGGCGAGAATTCAGGCATGCGGTGGTTTTCCTTTGTCAGGAAGAACTCACCCAGCGTTGGATCGAATGTGAATATATTCACTCCAGCACCAGTTGTGTACACTAGGTTTGTACAGCTGCCGTACAGACAGTATCCCGCAGCCACTTGTTTAAAGCCGGGCTGCAGTAGGTCGTTCATTTTGCCCGGTGTTGTTGCATCTGCATCTATACGTTGATACACCGAAAAAATAGTTCCAATGGAAACATTGACTTCTATATTTGAAGAGCCGTCCAATGGATCAAACAGCAGCACGTACTTGCCGCACTCATATACATCTGGAATTGGAATAATGCCGTCGGCTTCTTCAGACGCCATAGCGCAGAGGTGGCCGCCATGATTCATCGCACGGCGGACAATATTGTGTGCGAACTCATCGAGCTTTTTCACTTGCTCGCCATGCACATTCTCTTTCTCGGTCTCTCCGAGGATGTCGTTGAGACCAGCGCGGCGAACTTCGCGTGAGATAACTCGCATGGCCAAAGTGAGATCGCGCAGCAAGCGTGAGAATTCGCCCGTTGCTTCGTTGTACACCGCTTCATTTTCGGCGATGTGACGTTCAATAGTTATGAGTTTGTTGATGGAATTCGACATGTTCCAAAGATCCGTGAGTAAGTGGGTCGTGTTTGCTTATTCAAGTGTTTACTGTTCTCGTTTTACAGCGAGGACGGGACAAGATGATTTGCGTAGGATGCGCTCGGTTGTGCTGCCAAAAAGCAAGTGTTCTAGCCCGCCTCTTCCGTGAGTTGAGATACAAATGAGGCCGATGCCCTGCTCTTCAGCGTATTCAACGAGCTCATCGGCTGCTTTGCCTCTCAACACTGCTGTTGTTGCGGTAACTCCGCGTTCTTGTACATATTCCTGTAGCTTGCTGAGTTCCTTTTCGGCGGACTGCACAAGCTCTTTTTCTAGGTCTACAAAGCCTACCTGAGAATACCCCCAGTCAGCCGGATACGCCGCCGGTTCCACAACATGAACCAGGTGCAGTGTTGCGCCAAATCGCACACACTGCTCAATTGCGTATTTCAGAGCTAAATCTGAGTGATTCGAAAAGTCGATTGGTGCCAAAATGGCGGTCGGTTGAAGCATGATGTCTCCGTTCGTTTTCTTTCTTTTTGCTCAAAAAATAACAAAGATACCACGCTTTTAGTTATGAGACTGAATCTGACAATCTGGCACAGTTTTCAGACATGTCTGTGAAGATGATTTCCGGGAGAATGAAAACTGACAAAGTGCCGCGCATTGCGACACACTGGCGTGCAAATTAACAGTTTTAGCATGTTGGCATGGCTTCTGTTGTAGAGGTGTGTGTATGCAAGCAGAGACGTTTGCAGTGACAACATTGACATATCATTTGACATATATAAACACATACACACACAGAGGTGAACAACATGGGTAAGATTATTGGAATCGACCTTGGAACAACCAACTCGGTAGTAGCCGTGATGGAAGGTTCTAGTCAAACAGTAGTAGCGAACGCGGAAGGCGGAAGAACAACTCCTTCGGTTGTCGCTTTTTCGAAAGATGGTGAACGTTTGGTCGGTGAGGCTGCAAAACGCCAAGCCATCACAAATCCAACCAACACAATTTATTCTGTAAAGCGTTTCATGGGACGCAAGTTGAGCGAGGTGACCGAAGAGTCTAAACTCGTTCCTTACAAAGTTGTGGCATCTGACGACGGAACATCTGTCCGCGTCAATATCGATGGCAAACTGCATTCACCTGAAGAAATTTCGGCCATGATCCTGCAAAAAATGAAGTCGACGGCCGAAGACTTCTTAGGTCAAAAAGTCAGCGAAGCCGTGATTACCGTTCCGGCTTACTTCAATGACACGCAGCGCCAGGCCACAAAAACAGCAGGTGAAATTGCTGGACTTGATGTAAAGCGTATTATCAACGAACCAACAGCTGCCGCTTTGGCATATGGTCTTGACAAGAAAGACGAAAACATCACTGTTGCTGTATATGACCTCGGTGGTGGAACATTTGACATCTCGGTACTCGAAATTGGTGACGGCGTGTTTGAAGTGAAATCTACTAACGGCGATACGCATCTCGGTGGTGACAACTTTGACCACAAATTGATCGAGTTCTTGGCAGATGAATTCCAGAAGCAGGAAGGCGTAGACTTGCGCAAAGACGCAATGGCGCTGCAGCGTTTGCGCGAAGCAGCAGAGAAAGCCAAGATTGAGCTCTCTCAGCGTCTGGAAACAGAAGTCAACCTGCCATTTATCACGGCAACGGCTGAAGGTCCTAAGCACCTCATCATCAAAATTTCACGTGCAAAATTCGAGAGCATGTGTGAAGACTTGTTCCGCAGATCATTGGATCCGTGCAAGAGTGCATTGAGCGATGCTGGACTGACGCCAAACGATATCGACGAAGTTATCTTGGTAGGTGGATCAACTCGTATTCCAAAGATTCAAGAAACTGTGAAGCAGTTCTTCGGCAAAGACCCAGCCAAGAGTGTTAACCCAGATGAAGTGGTTGCAATCGGTGCAGCTGTTCAGGGTGCCGTACTCTCGGGTGACTTGAAAGACGTGTTGTTGCTCGACGTAACTCCGTTGACGCTCGGTATTGAAACACTCGGCGGTGTAATGACTCCGATGATTCCAGCGAATACAACTATTCCAACGAAAAAATCCGAAACATTCTCGACAGCATCCGATAGTCAACCAAGTGTAGAAATCCATGTTCTACAAGGTGAGCGCCCAATGGCTGCAGACAACCGCACGCTCGGAAAATTCCACCTCGATGGAATTCCGCCGGCACCTCGCGGTGTTCCGCAAATTGAAGTGACATTTGACATTGATGCCAACGGTATCCTAAATGTTGTGTCAAAGGACAAAGCCAGCGGCAAAGAGCAGAGCATCCGCATCACTGCTTCGGGCTCCCTTAGCGACTCGGATGTAGAGCGCATGAAGCGCGAAGCACAAGAGAATGCTGACGGTGACAAGAAGCGCAAAGAAGAAGTTGAGGTTCGCAACCAAGCAGACCAGTTGGTGTTCCAAACAACGAAGCAGTTGGAAGAACTCGGCGACAAGATGAGTCCGGAATCCAAAGGCAGCATCGAAACTGCTAAAACGGCATTGGAAGAAGCTATCAAGGGTGGCGACATTGACTCAATCAAATCAGCCATGGACAATCTCAACGAAGCCTGGAGCAAAGGCTCAAGCGAAATGTACTCCCAGCAAGGTCAACCAGCGCCAGGAGCTGCAGAAGGTGCTCAAGCAGGTGGTAGTGAGCAAGCTTCAGGTTCTTCATCCGATGAAGATGTTGAAGAAGCGGACTACACAGTAGTTGACGAAGACAAATAATCGGGCAACCGAAACAGATTTTTCTGCAGAGGATGCAGAAGTCAGAGTGCCCCGTAGTTGCGAAACTGCGGGGCACTTTTTGTTTCTGCTAGACTCAGAATTTCAAAAAGAGATGAATAATGCAGAAGAAAGTAGTTTAAAAGTCACGGATGCTTTGAAGATGTGGGGTTTTGGGAGTAATTTCTCGGGCTAAACCAAACAAAAAGTCATTGTTGCTGCAACTTTCATGTAACAATCTTGAGTTCGTCGGTTTAATCACTACATAGGCCTAAGAAAATAGAGAATACCAAATGTTAAGAAGAACCATACTCGCATGTATAGCAATTGTGGTATGCGTATCCGTATCTGCTGCCCAAGAACTGAAAGTCTTATCGGTTGACGACTCAAACTACCCGACTATGAAGGCACGAGTTAGTGCCGTATACGCCGACGGAAGTTCAGAACGTGAAAACCTACAAACCCAGCTTTCGGCCACCGAGAACGGTATACCTGTGGGACTCACTGCGTTTTGTAATGAGCCTGTGCCTGGCACAGTAGACGTTGTGTTGTCTACAGACTTGTCCCAGTCTATGTCACAAGGATTGCCAGATGGTTCAGGTCGGGAAAGGCTCGAACTGGTAAAGATTGGTGCGCGTGCATTCTTGGACGACATCACATTCGATGGCAATATTCGCGTAGCGATTAGCAGCTACCACAAGTACGGCGAGTTACTATCTGGCTTTTCAGAAAACGAGGTATACCTCAATTCAATCATTGACGACTTTGATTATTTCCGTGAAGCGGGAACAGATTATGATACCGCCTTTTTATCACAACATGCTGGTGCGTTGGAACTGTTAAAAGACAGCCCAGCTGATCGCAAGCTGATTGTGTTTCTCACCGACGGTCAACCAGTCCGTCCAGGTTGTGATGGGTTGTGTGTTGATACGGCGCAAATCGTGCAAGAAGCGAGAGAAATTGGCGTTAATATTTATGCAGTTACGCTTCAGTTTGAATTTACAGAAGTCCTTCAACACTTGTCAGATGAAACAGGCGGTGCTGCCTTTGGAGAAATCTTAACCGAAGAAGACGCAAGAGCGGTATACCAACAGATTGCAGAGGCGGTACAAGGGAAACTTCCTTGTGAAGTTGAATGGGAAGCACCCCAATTGTGTGGTGAGCGGTCTCGAGCTCGAAATGTAGAGCTTACCTGGCAGCCCAACGCGACACCGTATATCTCTGGGCTAGAATACCGAGCACCTGCTTCGAGTGTGGCCAAGTTAGAGGTTGAGTCTACAGTCGTTTCTTTTGGCAATCCAGAGCTGCTAATGCCAGAACTTCGTGAAATCAAATACACTGCGCGTAACTCTGACTTTGACATCTTATCTTTAGAGCCTATTGCCCAAGCAGGTACGAAGTTTGAATATGTTGAGTGGCAACTCGAAGGAGATATAGGGTGGAATACTGACTTCACGGCACTTGCAGGCAATGTCATTCCGCGCGACAAGTTTTTAGCAGTACGCGTGCGTTTTACGCAAGAAGATGCTAAAGACTTACGCTTAGCCACGGTAAACCTACTATCAACTCCTTGCGACCCCGATCCAGTGTCACTCATAGCCGGTGGAGCCTCCTCCAATCAATCGCTTGTGACACTTATCAGCCCGATCGAAGGACTTGCCTACAACTCATGCGACGAAATTAAAATTCAGTGGACTGTTGACCCACCTGAGCGCCCTGTAGATCTGTATTATCGTGTCTCCGGTTCACCAGATTGGGAGCTCATCGAAGGTAACTACCCAAGCGACGCAAGTGGAGGCAGCAATGAGTATTTGTGGAATCCTACAGTTACTGGTGACTTAGAAGTGCGTGTTGTTGCTGCAGGCGAGTTTCCACAATGGGTGTGGGCTTGGCAGGGCCAGAGTAGTGGGGCCGATGACGTCGCTGGCCTAGCAATCACGGACGATGAATCGTCTTATGTCTTCGGAACCGCGGGCGCAAATAATATCGATCTTGGTGGTGGTAAGAACATCACTAGCGGCAGTGAGTACATAGTAAAAATAGATCAGACTGGAACAACAGAAGATGCTCTCAGTACTTTGGGCAATTTGTGGGGCAACGACCTCGTTGGAATCACTTCCGATGGGGTGTATCCATTTGCAGCAAAGGAACAACGCGCCAATAAATACCGTCCAGGTGTTTTAAATCGATTCTGGAATCCTGCAATGGCAGTTGCTGCCCCGGCAGGATTTGCCGAACCCACACATGTAGATATTGCTGTAGGTCAGTCATTTGCTTATGTCATGGGAAATCTAGAGTCATCTAACTCGCAGAAAACCCCATACGGATATATTATCCGGTACGATAAAGAGAATAATTCTACTCCAGCACCAGAAGCTAGTTGGTTTATCAACAGTTGGACGGATGCGGCTCGCGAAGCCGGTGAGCAAGAGTTTCTAGGAATGGCTATCGGTACAGGTGAAAGAGTTCATTTGTACGGTAGAATTGAAGACAAAACGAATTTCAACGGCAAACCTGGCTTAACCGCAAATAGATACTTTATTGCCTCATTTGTTGATCCCGACAACGACGGCAATATCCAAATGCGAAACATGCCCAACAGTGCAACTCCTCGAGACATCGCTGTTACGGTTTCAGGACACAGCTACATAGGTGGCCGTTATACGAGTAGCCCTAACTTTGCGCCAGGACTGAGCGCCCTCATTAATAAAGGTGTGTTTGACGGTTACCTTGTACAGTACGATGAAGACATGGACGCCCAATGGGTTCTCGAGTTTCCGGCTCGTTCGGGTCGTGAGACAAGCGTTGAGTATGTACATACAGATGCAGGTAACAATGCGTATGTGCTCGGATACTATACTGGCGAGTCCATGACGATTACGTCTCCAAACAACGCGATAACGCTTGAAAACTCAACAACATTAGACAGAAGTGAACTCTTTGTTGCGAAGGTGTCACCAACTGGCGACTTGTTGTGGGCTGTTTCTGCAGGTGGCGATCGTGATGAGCTTGCAAACGGACTTCAAGTAGATGCCATAAGCGGTGATGTTACAATTGCCGGAGTGTTTGCAGACAAAGTGAGTTCGGCCGGCAATGCAATGTGCGGCGACTTTGAGTTGGTCAACACAGGGCAAGGAGACATATTCGTTTCGAGAATTCGCACGTGGACAGAAGGATCAGATGCAACGGAAGGCTCATTCAATGTCTCAACACCAGTTATCAGCCACGTAGATGCGGATCCAGCCCCGTGGGTACTTCCTTCTGTGGCTCGCAATGGATTGAGTCAGAAAACATTTAAGCTACGCAACGACGGCAACATCGACTTGTACCTCAACGAAAGTGAGTTCCGCGTTGAAATAAACGGTACCCCAACCAACCGCTTTGTAGTGCTCGGCCTGAGTTCCAGTCAGGTAGAACCGGGCCAAGAGTTTTCGGTTGAAATCGGTTTCCAACCAGACATTGTGGCATTTCTTGAAGCAGATCTCGTCCTCGTGGGAGAATGCGTGAGCGAGTTTGTAATACCTTTGGAGGGCGAAGGACTGCCATTGTGTGTTGGTGACATCGGTCCAGATGTAAATACGTCTGCGCGGGTTGGTCAGACAGTAGATGTCACAATTAATGACGTTCTCAGTGTGGGCGGATCTGAAGAGTACGAAGCGTATTTTCGATTGGGCCTTGCCTCAAACCAATGGTATACGGTTTCTCCTACATCTGCCGTGCAAGAATTTGAAGTCGTTACGGTTAACTCCGCGACATCGTTTCCTGTTATCACATTGGAATTTACGCCAGACAGAATTGGCGACAATCAACATGCAATTGTAGAAATTTTTAGAATTGGTTGCAGCGAACCTCTTTCATTGGTTGTATATGGCGAAGGCATACCTGGCGATCCAGTACTGGATGTAGATCTTGCATCGTTGGACCTCGGAACGCTGTATTGTGCCGACGGCAGCCAATCTGTCGATCGCGCAGTGACAATTTCCAATACTGGTGGTGGAATCTTAGATGTTGACTTAGCCACCAACGCCCCGTTCTCAGCTGCACCTTTGAACTTTAGTTTGGCTGAAGGAGAGAGTCAGAATGTAACTGTTACATTCCAACCGACCGGTACAACCCTAGATTTTATCGATCAGTTGTCAGTCAACGGAACATATACCGACGCAAACAACGATGAGCAGACCACAACAGCCTCAGTTCAACTAACCGGGCGGAATGAGATTCGAAGCGTAGAATTTGTATCGGTTGAGTCATTTGGCAGCGTTGCTGCAGCATTATTGCCAATTCCCGGCATTGCAGAGGTTCGCAACACTGGAAACATTGAGTTTACCATCGATGCAACCATGACAATGACACCTCCATTCACATTGGTAGATCAGAACGTAACCATTCCTGTTGGTGCTACTGAATCTATTGGGTATACGTTTGATGATCCGGGCGACAATGCAGAATATATCAGCAACATCAGCATAACTGCAGAGAACATTTGTTCTGATGTTGTGTCAACTGATATTGTTGGACAAGTTGCACAAGGTATTGCCGATATTACCATTGCCGACGTCACCGCAGATGTTCGTGTTCGGGATGTTGCCATGCCTATTCAAATCAGCGTTCAGCCTGGCTTTCATGCTCTTGTAACTGCAGGGACTGTGTTTGCATCCGAAATAAGATTCGACAGAACTGTATTCTCGCCACAGCGCGTGGCTGCCGGTTTGTGTGTCGATCCGAATCTTACAGTGTCTTCGGAAGGTGCCGACGAAAAAACACTTCTTGTTACAGTGTCTGGCACCACGCCTGATCTTGAAGGACAGGATGGTGTGTTGTTCACGATATATGGAGACATGTTGATTGGTTCAACGACCACATCAACAATAGATTTCACTGTTGATACATGGGAGCAAAGTTCTGTCGCGGTCAATGTCGACGCAGGTATCATCGAAGGTGAAGGCTTGTGTCAGGCTGGTGGAACACGTTTTGTTGAAAAACGCGAGTACACACCAATTTCTTCTGCTTATCACGACGGATCTCAAGATGCGCTTGTGGTAGATATTGAAATAGTTGAAGGCGGCGAATACGAAATAGAAATGTTTGATATTGCTGGAAGAAAGGTCTTGACCACTTCCTGGTTCGAAAGCGGTGTGTTAGCGACTGAAGGAGTACGGTCGGTAAACAAAACACTGCAGGTTTCTTCCGTGCCATCTGGTACGTATGTATTGGTGCTTACGGCACCTAGAAACTACTATACAGTTGTCCTTCCTGTTTATAGATAAGGACGCGCTACATATGGATGTGAGAGTATATGAAATTACTGTGTTTGATAGCGGTATATATAGCAGCTGGCTTTACAGCACTGGCAGGATTTGCGCCTTATACTGACGGTTTTACCGAGAATAAAGGTCA
>JAUHYX010000272.1 GCA_030426285.1 bacterium | reverse complement strand
ATGTCGCTTATATCTGCTCCCGGGCGGCACACAAAGTCGTACTTCAATCCTTGATCGTTGCTGTACAGCACCAGGTCGATATCGTCGTATATTTCCGACAATGTTACTTGACCAAAGCTTTGAACACTGCGCACACCTTGTTGTGGCAACGCGCCGCTGTAAAAGCTCGACTCACCGGGCACCGCGTTGCTTGCTTGTACCATTGGCAACTCAGCATCAAGCGCTTGTACATCCACTCGGTGCAAATACAGCCGAGAATCACCGTCTTGCTCTTCTTCGACGCGTTTTGTGACATAAGTCAATCCATCTGGGCGAACAAAGACCCAAACGCTGCCGCCGTTGGCGTAGTGAGTCACTGTTTCTGGCGACACTGGATTGCCATCCGTGTCCATGAGTTGCCCTATGTTCTCTACAAACTCCAGCTGTCCAGCAGTAGCTGGAAACGCAAAGAGCAGTGTAGTTGCTAAGGCTATAAGCGATAACAAAACTCTCATATAATTACCGATTGTATTGAAGTACTGTTGATTTCATTTTTCGTTCGGAAACAAGACTCACAACATATATCCCGCTTGCTAGTTCGGGTGAAATTGTGGCAACGTGAAGAGACCCAGCACTGAGATGTACCTGCTTGAACACCAATCTACCGTCTGCACTATACACATGTAGTTCTGACTCCGGTCTTGCATGTTTAATCACAATTGTGGCCTGCGGGGTACCATTGTTCGCGATTTCCAGTGCCGGGATTTCGGTGTTGTACACCAATCTCGGGCCGCCTTCTTCACAGAATCCAGTCACATACACGGTACCTGTAGCACTCGTAATAACTGCGTTTGGTGAATCTGCGCGTTGCACCCTCAGGGTGCTCGTGGTGGCATTGCCGAGCAAAGGAGTTACCACGAGGCCTGGCGCGCTATTACCAACTTCACCTGCCGGAATGAGAATACTTGCCACTCCGATGGATCCATCTTCTGCGAGATTTATCAACTGAGCTGGTGCCAAAGCATTTTCAACATGCAACACTGTTCGATTGTATTCAACATCCATGATGAGAGCATCAAAAACCTCCCGGTCTGTCGTGATCGCGAACGGCAAATCATATGTTTGCGCCTGAGATGCCTCCTTGAGTTCCACATAGTGACTACTCAAGTTTATAGTGATGTGAGCCAAGTCTTTTGGTATCTCTTCAACAACGGCAGAAACAAGGCTACTAGTAACGAGGTCACACAAACCTGTTGCCTGAATTGTGAGTGCTGCAGTAGTAGCTCCAGCCTGCTCCGCGGTGAACTGTATAGTAACAACACTATTTTGACCCGGAGGTAACACTGATGGTTCCAAACTGAGAATCTGAAACCCACTGCCCATCAGCGTTGCTGACGTTATGGTTAGCTCACTCGCTCCTGAGTTGGTAACGGTGAGTGTTGTTGTGCCAACAAAGTTGAAAGGCACTGTTCCAAAGTCTGCTTCTCCGATGGCAATATCTGTGTCAACGGTTCGAACCACAGCATTTACGAACACACTTTGTTCACAGCCATCCACCAGAATTGTCACTACTGCCGAACTAATTCCGGCAGGGGTATCTCCACTCACAGAAAACTGAATTGGGCGCTGCTCTCCCGGCCCGAGTAACTCATCACCCAAAACTGTGTAGGTGAACCCATCTGGGACCGAAATTGATGCAATTGTCCCTACAATCTCATCTGAATCATTGTACAACACAATTGTTTGTGATGTTTTTTCAGTACATGCACTTACGGTCACGTCTATGGCCTCTTGCACAGAAAATTCTGGTGGCCACCATGCTGAAGACAGCGACAGCGTTGTTGATATAGTACATGGTTCAAAAAACAGTTGTATGTCATCAGTTGTAACGCCTTGCGCTTGCGGATTGTATCGCACTTCTATCTGTTTTGAAGCACCAGGAGCTACGACTCCTTCTAGTTCGCACACAAACGCTGGGTTTCCGACGACGTCTGTTAAGTACAAAGATTCATTGCCAGTGTTGGTTATTGTAATGGTTGTAATAGACTGTGTTGTGCACGGCGAAAGAGTGCCAAAGTCGACTACCGAAGTACTCAAGGCAATTTCGGGTTCTGTAGCTTCTGCTTTTAGATTGACAACAGATTCACTAGCGCAACTTTCAGATTCCCATTCTACGCCGACATTCTCAACGAAGAAACCACGCGTAGCTCCCTCAAACTGAACAGTGAACGACCTTGATTCGCCTATAAGGAGCACAGTACCAGTTGGGTCAGATCCAGGCGCAAATGTGAACCCAGTTCCCACAACTGGTCCAGTAAGGGTCACAATTTCTTCGCCACTATTTTGTACAGTAAGTGTCGTAGAGAGCACAGGGGCACATCTTGCCCTATACCCAATAAAGTCGCTGCCATCTACAGATATTTCAACAATGCTACTTGTTCGCGCGCCTTTTAATGGCAAGGAAAGAGTATCGCCACACGGACCAACAACAACGTATACAAATGCGTTGAACTGTCCCGTTTCAGATGCGGCAAACACGAGTTCGATGTCGGTGCTTTCACCTGCTGGCACTTCATTTTCAAGTATCCGTGCTTCGAACACCGGAGAATTTGTAAATGCAGATTCAATATAGATCGACTCTTGCTGACTGTTGACGATTTCGATGGAATTCAGAATGTCTACATCACATCCTTGTAGAACTCCAAAATCAACCACGTCCCCACCTTCTGAGTGTAGCTGCACATTCTCTGAGTTTCGCAACGAAATATGTATAGAAGTTGTTTGTATGCAGCCAGCTTCATTTGCCACTTCGAGAGTTAGTGTAGTAGATGTACTCGGTCGATACAAGAAATCTTCTGGGCAGTCTGCGCACACTATAGTCCCTTCAGTATTTCGCAATGTAACACTTCCGGGATACGACAATGGAATTGCGAACTCACGGTCGGGACATGCCAACAGCTCCACGTGATCGGGTTTTGAAGGAGCGTCAACTACTGAAACTGAAACCGTTGTGGTGGCAAAGCAACCGCGGTATTCTATGCGCACAATATATTCCGTGTCTGAAACTGGATATGCCCGAGTGCTTCGCTTATCTACGTCTTGTAGGTTTTGACCAGACCAAAAGAACGAGGTGCCAAGACTCTCAACATACAGGTCCACCGGCTCACCTCTACATACAACTGTGTCTGGCGTGACAACTGGCACCGGTATGTCTATTTCTTGAACTTCAAACGTTGCTGATGTTGCACAGCCGTTTTCACCGAATATGTCTACAGAAAAGAGTCCCGGTTCGTTGAATGTATACGTATTACCTTCATGCCCTGTCGACCACTTAACAGATTGAATATTGGTGCCATTAACGCTCATGGTAAGTTGATCGCCAGCACAGAATGTGGTATCTCCCTTGGGGTTAGATGTAACGATCTCAAAGTCTGGCATAGGAAGTACATCAACCGAGGCTATGTTGCTCACACCGGAACAACCAGCTCCGTCGGTAACTACTACTGAGAATTTGCCTGGCTTTGTTACACGCAAAGAGCTCGAGCTGTTAGTAAGCTCGTTGTTGCCACTCTCGCGCCACAGGTATTGTTCATACATACCATTCACTGGGTGTAGATCAACCCATTCTCCCTGGCACAGCTCTTGATCTTCAAGCACAGGTTGAGGAGCAGCACATGTATTGAATAGGGTTACGAATGTATCAAAATTTCCTGCTCGAACTTTTTGACTACC
>JAUHYX010000271.1 GCA_030426285.1 bacterium | reverse complement strand
GCCGCCTGCCTTCAGATTACAAAGATGTTCGCCATTTGCGTGCGGTTGCCCTCGAGGCAGCAACGGTCACCATATTGGTTCAACTGTCGGGTGACGGAGCCAGTGGCATTGAACGAGAACTTGTAGAGGAACTCAATCGCGATGAGTATACGCGTGCCGAATCGCGCAGATTTTCCCACACAGGGTCTTATGTACGGGATTATGATGTACTCGTGACTGGAATTTCAAGATATGTAGAAGACAATGACCGCGATGTTGACCAAGGCGACAAACAAGCGTGGATACTTACCGAGCGCACACACAGTGAAGTGATCGGCGATACTGCCGTTGTGTATTTTAGAATCGGCATACCTCTGAATTGGTGGAAAGTGCGGGAAACCAAGCGGTATGGGTATGAAGTAGACTTAGATATCGAAGTGCTACACGAGCAGCGTCGAACATTTAGAATACGCGAAGACTACAAAGACCGCAAAACGCACCGCTACCACGAATACGAGCAAGTGTGGTATGGGTCTCAACAATATGGACCAGAATATTTTTCTCTGCGCAATCCGCGACTCGATACTTTGAGTTCGCGATTTCCTGGGCTGCCACCAACATATTCGGGAGACAGAAACTTTCGAAGATTGTTCGAGGATGCTGAGGACACAAATCCTTCAACGCATGATCTCGACAGAATTAAGCGAAAGCTAGCAGTTAAGGCTGCAGAACAGATTGTACGACTTGATCTACAGTAATCTCGCGCATGCATCTAAAGTGCTCTTTCGGGCACCGTGCTCGACCATAGTGAGTGCATGGTCTACACGGCAAATTTGAAGTTTCGATGACTGAAAACTCGCTGTTCCAAGGTGTAAAACCAAAACGCGGCACAGTGCTGCCAAACAGTACTGACGTAGGTACATTGTACGCCGAGGCCATATGCGCAATTGCAGAATCGTTGCACACAATATGATCACATTGGCGCACAACACTAAAGCTGCGCAGTAGATCCAGTTGGGTACCATTGATGATGAACTCAGGCTGCTGAGCTCTTTCCCGCAATCGGTCGGAATCCGTTTGTTCCGCACGTCCTCCCAACAACACTACATATTTTCCCCGGCTTGTGAGCTCGTCGGCTAGTTCGAGAAACGAACTAAACGGCCACCGCTTCGTGTAGTGTCCAGCCCCTAAGCACAGACCGATAACATGTTGCGATTCGGGAATGTTGAGGGTTACTTCAGGTGTCGAATTTGGCAGGGCTACGCGGTCAGGATGTACGCCCGCTACTGCCGCATATCGTTCAACAACATGCGGCAAATTCTTGCATGCATCAAACGAAGTGTGAACATCTATGAATTTCTTGAGATGGTACTTTTTGAGTGTGCGTGGCTTCTTCTTGAAGCTCAATAGCAATTTTGCCGAACGCCTGTTGTTTTGCAGGTCAATAACGAGATCAGGTTCACGATT
This sequence comes from bacterium, assembly GCA_030426285.1. GTDB lineage: Bacteria > Bacteroidota > Ignavibacteria > Kapaibacteriales > UBA7675 > JAUHYX01. The sequence continues at coordinate 2,275 of JAUHYX010000271.1, read as the reverse complement.
GTCGCTCGCTCGGATGATGGCCCTTCTGATATCCTCGAGCTCCCAAGATTTCATGTCGCGGCGGTAGCCAAAGAATGAAATGTTCGCAGGGTGATCCTTAAACACGTCCGCAAAGGCATCGTCAGAAACCACATGAATATCCGCTTGTGGATACTTCTCGCGCAGGGGTGACAAGACGGTAGTGGCCAGGATGACATCACCCAAGCTACTTAACCGGCAAACAACTATTGACCGCGCTGTTGAGGCCACAGCGTTACTTCGGCTCGTCTTTTTCCGGCAATGGCAATGAGCCCGGAATGCCCATCAATGGGAAATCTTTGCGAAGCGGATACAGGGGTTCACCAGTTTCTGGATCGCGAAAATCTTCAGGGAGGAAGAAGCGGCGCATATCTGGATGATTGTCAAACGTGATGCCATACATATCATATGTTTCGCGCTCGTACCAATTGGCGGACTCCCAAATGGGAACAAGTGAAGGAACTGACATTGCAGCATCGTCAACATCAACAGTCAGCTTGATGCGCTGTTTGTGTTCAAGACTGTACAAAATGTACACAACCATAAACCGTGGGCTGCGTTTGTCATACCAATCAACAGCAGTGACTTCGAGCAGTTGTGAGAAAGAAGTTTCAGGTGTATCGCGCAGAGCCGTGCACACATTCAACAGTGAATCTGCAGGAATAGCATATGAGCTTAAACCACGGTGTTCTGAGCGTTCAACTGAACCCATGTTTGCACTGATAACACTATCTACAGTTGCGATAAAATCTGCCATAAAAGTCTCTTATTTCTCGTCTGGTACTTTTGTTTTAGTCATATAGTCCGGAACAGACCGAAACACATAATCCCACAATGGAGACGTAATTCCATAAGCCACGTTGTCATCTTGAAAGTGATGACGCATGTGGTATTGTTTCAGGAACTTCATTGTTTTTCCCGGCATTGGCCAGTGATGCGTCGCAAAGTGCAAGACGTCGTAAACCAAATACCCGAAAATGAAGCCCGAGAAAGCAATGTCGCAATATACTCCCAAAAGCACTGAAAAGGCAAAGTAGAATAGAGTTGCGAGCGGAATACTCACCAAAAGGGGCATCACAAGGCGCGTACTGTCACGTGGATAGTCATGGTGTACGCCGTGAACCATAAAGTGAATTTTTTTACCGAATTCTGTAGTTGGTTGATAGTGAAAAGGCCAGCGGTGAATGGCGTATTCTGTAAACGTCCAAAACACAACTCCACCCAGCCAGGCCAACAGAGCCTGCCACCATGTTGGTGCAGCTACTGCTCCACTGTAACCAAAGTAGACAATCGCTGGCAAGAACACCAGAACTGGAACCCACCAATGTATGTGTGTGAAGTACTCCAGTACGGGGTTTTTAAATAACGGGACCGTCTCGTCCTTGTTGGAAACAAACATAGACATAGTTGATCGTGCTTTACTGGTTGTTGACTCAGATATACAAAAATACTGAAAACAGACCTAAGAGTCACATGTTGGCGTCGCAAATAGTTCGATTTTACTAAGTTTGGGAATGAATCTACACAACCAACATATACTCGTTACCGGTGCCTCGAGTGGTATCGGTGAAGCCTGCGTGCGTTTGTTTGCCCAGTCTGGAGCTGTGGTGACTGCAGTGGCACGACGCATGGAAAAACTTGAAGCATTAAAACATGACCTCCGGGAAGCCCCCGGTTCGGTCGAAATTGTCGAGCTCGATGTCACGGCGCACAACGATGTTAAGAGAGTGCTCGAACCAGTTCTGCAGCGCCGTCCAGTCGACGTACTAATCAACAATGCCGGTAAGTCACGAGGGTTGGGCCCACTACACGAAGGGCTTGTCTCCGATTGGGAAGAGATGATAGACACAAATGTAAAGGGATTGCTGTATGTGTCGCGAACGGTCCTTCCGCACATGGTACAACGCGATGCCGGCATGGTGATCAATATTGGCTCCATTGCCGGTCGTGAGGTGTACCCAGGTGGCAATGTGTATTGCGCAACAAAGCACGCTGTTAAAGCTCTCTCGGACGGTATGCGTATCGACACTGTACATAGTCGCGTTCGCGTGTGCAACATTGACCCAGGCTTGGTAGAAACCGAGTTCGCTGAAGTGAGATTTCACGGCGACAAATCAAAGGCCGAAGCGGTGTATGAAGGATACACACCATTGCGAGCAAATGATATTGCAGAGGCCTGTCTGTTTTGCGCTACAAGACCACCACATGTCACGGTTGCCGACATGTTACTGTTTTCAGTAGACCAAGCCACAAGCAC
>JAUHYX010000029.1 GCA_030426285.1 bacterium | reverse complement strand
TGAAATGTTGTCAACCGGGTCTGCCTGATCAACATCAAAGTTGATGGAGTCAGTGAGGTTCAAATAAACCCCTGCAGTGGTTGTCACCGGCTGGAGAAACGACGAGTTATAGTCGATCACCAGCGATGCGTCACCAAGCTTTGTGGTGTCGTTTGCCTGCGCTTTAGCCCAGACTTCGACGGTGATCCAGTCGTTTGCCCGGCGCTGACGCAGCGTGAATTCGAAGTCTTGCGCTATTGCTAGCGACTCCGCCACAAAAAACGCCATCAACGCCATCAGCGCGATTTTAACAGCACCGGAGCTTCGACTCCTGGACTGTTTGGCGGTAGAGGTATTCATGGGGCCTCCTTGGAATGATACCTTAAAAGCACGTCATGTGCGACAAAAAAAATTTAAATAGTCCTCTAGCATTTCTTATACGGCGAATAGCTGCAATATCCACCGCCGAGTCCTCACGAACCCGTCAGCGTTCTCTCCCGCTATTAAATCGTCGACTATTGAACTGAATACTTTAAATTTTTTTTGTCTGTTTGTGCATTTAGTGGATCAAATCGTCGAATTTGAGAATGAGTTCTTTATGAGAATGCAGTACAATGTCTGCAGTTGGATTCTGTACTTCGGGGTCAGGAATGAGTATAGACGTGGCACCAGCGGCTTTTCCTGCATCTGCATCACTTTGCATATCCCCGAGCATATAGCTTGCACACGGGTCTATGCCGTGCCTCTCACAGGCTTCTAATAACATTTGTGGACTTGGCTTGCGGCGATTTGTTGCGTCTGTCTTGAGTTTCGGACAGTAAAATATGTCGGCAAACTCGAGACCAACCAACTCCTGCAATTGCTGTTGCATATAGTCGTGCACTGCGGCAAGGTCGAGCTCTGTCATTATACCTTTACCAACGCCTTGTTGGTTGGTGACGAGTATTGGCACAAATCCGGCTTGAACAAAATACTGCAGAACTTCCGGAAAATGTGGCTGCATCTCGAATTCGGATGGACGGGTAACATACCCACCTACGATACGGCGATTAACAATGCCGTCTCTATCGCAAAAAAAAGCTCTTTTGTGCTTACGAGATTGTTGTCCCATGTCGCTCAGCAACCTCCTGCATAACGCCATCGAGCTGTCTGTAGATAATTTCCCACGAGTACCTGCGTTCAATAAGCGAACGGGCGTTGTGGGCCAGCTCTCCCCTCAATTCTGGATTCTGCAACAAGGTCGTACAATGCTTGGCAATCTCTTCGTCACTAAGTCCAATCATCACTTCCTTGCCGTGGCGCGCTTCAATCCCCTGAATTCCTGTTGGCGTAGTGACCACGGGGCAGCCAATTGCCATAGCCTGAAGAACTTTATTTTGAATACCCGATGCTCCTAGATGCGGATGCACGAACACGGCGGCAGTTGCTACATATGTTTTGATGTCTGGAACATCTGCGTGAAAATGCAATTTGGCGGACGAATACTTTTGCACCAGTTGTTGTGGGCGCGCACCAGCGATATGGCAGTGAACATCTGGTAGTTCTCGCTGTACAATCGGAAAAATCCGCTCGGCAATGCGCGATACCATCATTTTGTTGGCCCACACATCGAGCTTGCCAAAAAAGAGGACGTCTTTTCTCAACTCTGGCTCGTTCTGCAGTGTAAACTCACTGAGATCTACCCCATTGGTCAACAAAGCGTAGTGACCATTGCTATTGCGGCGCTCAAACTCTTCAATGTCCGTCTGCGTCACAAATGTGACAGTATCAAATTTATCTGCAATGGCTGGCTCGTACTTTTCCAGTTTGCGAACTTCCCACCAGCGAATCAGCTTTTGCAAGACTGACTTACTACTCGCTTTCGAGCGTTTCTGGTACAGCGTCCGACAGTCTTCTGCAATGAGCACTGTCGGAATATCAACATGCTTCAAGTATTCAGCTGTGCGCATGAAGAATGAAAACGCCATGTCAAACTTCTCTTCGCGAAACAGCTTGTCTACCACTTGCTTAAACTCCGGTTGAGTGTAAAACAAGACTTCAAGCGGAAGATCAGAAGTGAGCTTCGGCAAGCAGCGCAACGCCGCTTTGAGCGGAGACAGAGGGATAGCGAACACGCGAACTCCCATTGACTTCATCTTCTCCATCTGCTCTTTGGAAGGATGTCCACCGTGGTTAAATGTCACTAGCGTCACCTCGTGGTGCTCTGCTAAATGCTGTAACAGATGGTAGCTTTTTATTCTATCGCCACCGATCAACGGGTATGGAAATCGCGGCGTGAGGAAGAGAAGTCGCATTGGACCTTCAGGATGTTCTTGTAAACTTTAAAATTAAGCAACATGAGCTAGACCCGCAAAATACGACAACCTGGCATTTTTTACCTCCTTGTAACACTAAGACATTTATATATGCGTCAAAAGCCATTGTTAGCACTCACACACATAGAGTGCTAACACAGACTAAATACTGTTTTTTTCAACGCTATAGTAAGTATGAATTAAGGAGTCAACCATGGCGTTACAACCACTTCACGATCGCGTGATTGTTAAGCCTTCTGCACCAGAAGAGGTATCAAAAGGCGGAATCATCCTTCCAGACACAGCTCAGGAAAAACCACAGCAAGGCGAAGTTGTTGCCGTAGGCGGTGGCAAAATCGCGGATGATGGCAAAACGCTGCCAATGGCAGTAAATGTTGGCGACACAGTATTGTATGGCAAGTACTCAGGTACTGAAGTGAATATCGACGGCGACAATGTCCTCATCATGCGTGAGAGCGACATTTTTGCTGTAGTGAACTAAGACGCGTACGACATCAACTTGAACACAACAATATTATATAAGGAGTATTTCAATGGCAGGTAAGGAAATTACTTTCGACGTTGAAGCCCGCGCAGCTCTTAAGCGCGGAGTTGACAAATTGGCCAATGCCGTTAAGGTTACTTTGGGACCAAAGGGTCGCAACGTAGTTATCGACAAGAAATTCGGCGCACCAGCGATCACCAAAGATGGTGTTTCTGTTGCGAAAGAGATTGAATTGGAAGACGCAATTGAAAATCTCGGCGCACAAATGGTGAAAGAAGTTGCTTCTAAAACCAGTGATCTCGCCGGTGATGGTACAACAACTGCAACAGTTTTGGCTCAAGCTATCGTTCGCGAAGGTTTGAAAAACGTTACTGCAGGTGCGAACCCAATGGATCTGAAGCGCGGTATCGACATGGCAGTAAAAGCAATCACTGCTGAACTGAAGAAAATTTCTCGCGACGTACAGAGCCAGAAAGAAATCGCACAGGTTGGTACAATCTCTGCAAACAACGATGAAACTATCGGAAACCTTATTGCTGAAGCAATGGAAAAGGTTGGCAAAGATGGTGTTATCACTGTTGAAGAAGCTCGCGGTACTGAAACCGAAGTTGAAGTTGTAGAAGGTATGCAATTCGACCGCGGTTACTTGTCTCCGTACTTCGTGACAAACAGCGAAAGCATGGAAACTGTTCTCGAGGATCCGTATATCCTGATCCACGACAAGAAAATCTCAGCAATGAAGGACCTTCTGCCAACGCTTGAACTCGTTGCTCAGTCTGGTCGTCCATTGATGATCGTTGCCGAAGATGTTGAAGGCGAAGCACTGGCAACATTGGTTGTCAACAAGCTCCGCGGTACGCTTCGCGTAGCTGCAGTGAAAGCTCCTGGTTTCGGCGATCGCCGCAAAGCCATGCTCGAAGACCTCGCCATTCTTACAAATGGTACTGTCATTAGCGAAGAAAAAGGCTTCAAGCTCGAGGGTGCAAATGTTGAGACTCTCGGAACAGCGAAAAAAGTTGTTATCGACAAAGACAGCACTACGATTGTAGAAGGTGCAGGCTCTGAAGATGACATCAAGCGTCGCGTAAACGAAATTCGCACTCAGATTGAAAACACGACTAGCGACTACGATCGCGAGAAGCTCCAAGAGCGCCTTGCCAAGTTGAGCGGTGGTGTTGCAGTTCTTCGTATCGGTGCAGCTACCGAAATGGAGATGAAAGAAACTAAAGACCGCGTTGAAGATGCTTTGCACGCTACTCGCGCTGCTGTTGAAGAAGGCATCGTTCCTGGCGGTGGTACTGCTTACTTGCGCGTCGTTGGAGTTCTCGACAACCTCGAGACTGCCAATGTTGACCAAAAAACAGGTGTCGCAATTGTGCGCCGCGCAGTTGAAGAGCCAATCCGTCAGATCGTTACAAATGCTGGCCTCGAAGGTTCAGTAGTTGTAAACAAAGTGATGGAAAACACTGCGATTGGATTCAATGCTCGTACGGGCGAATATGTTGACTTAGTAGAAGCTGGTGTTATTGACCCAACTAAGGTTTCTCGCGTAGCTCTTGAGAACGCGGGTTCTGTAGCTGGATTGTTGATCACAACTGAAGCTACAATCAATGACATTCCTGAGCCAGAAGGTGCATCACATGCTCCAGGTGGCATGCCACACGGCGGCATGGACTTCTAAGAAGTTCTGCTTTAGAATAAAAAAAGCCCCGTTGAGACTATTTCAACGGGGCTTTTTGTTTTTTGAATGAATGTAGACGTTCTACTCAGATGTAGCGAGCAGATACGCTTTGATAAAGTCGTCCAAATCTCCATCCATCACCGCGTGAATATCCGTCTTTTTCAGCTCAGTTCTGTGATCGTTCACCATCGTATACGGTTGGAACACATAACTCCGAATCTGACTTCCCCACTCAATTTTTTTCTTTGAGCCTTCCACCGCAGCTTTGGCCGCCTCCTCTTCTTCGCGTCGCTTGGCATACAATTGTGCCTTGAGCATCTTCATGGCTCGCTCTTTATTTTGCAATTGCGATCGTTCTTGCTGGCACGACACAACAATTCCAGAAGGGATGTGTCGAATGCGCACAGCTGTTTCCACCTTATTCACATTTTGACCACCTTTGCCACCACTGCGGAATGTATCTGTCTCGATATCAGCTGGATTGATTTCGATTTCGACATCGTCGTCAACCACCGGGTACACAAAAACAGAAGCAAAACTCGTGTGGCGACGTGCATTTGAGTCGAAGGGAGAAATACGAACCAATCTGTGTACGCCGTTTTCGGCCTTGAGTTTTCCGTATGCATGCGCACCCTACATCTCCAGCGTCACGCTCTTCATGCCGGCAACATCGCCAATCTGCTCGTCGACTAAAGCCACCTTAAAGCCAGTTTTCTCTGCCCACCGCGTATACATTCGCATGAGCATTTCGGCCCAGTCTTGAGCCTCAGTACCTCCGGCGCCAGCATTGATGTGCATTATTGCGTTGCGATCATCATCTGGGCCCGACAGGGTATTCTTGAGCTCCATATCGCCAATGGTTTTGTACGCCGCAGTAACTTCTTCGTCAACATCACCAGCCATTGACTCGTCACCCGTCTCTTCTGCCATCTCGATAAGTGTGGCGGCGTCTTCTATTTGGCGCTCTGCCGTTTCGAACAGTTCCACCCACTCTTTGCGCTCGGCAATTTCTTGCATCACATCCTGTGCGGCACTGTTATCATCCCAAAATCCTGGTGCCTGCGACTTTTGCTCTAGTTCAGCAATCTCACGAGTTTTTCTCTCGAGGTCAAAGATACCTCCGGAGGCTTTCGTACCTCGACCGCAACTCTTTCAGTGAACTCTTTTGTGGCTCTAACATGTTTTTCTCGTTGGATTATTACAGTGTTCTGTTCTTTTTGTAGATATACAAAATTCGTTCAATGAGCGAGAACAAACAAATCAGCGCTTTATTCGTCTTTCGGCGTGCAGAAGTTTTATGTTATGTAGAGTGCTTCTTCTTAGGGTGCCAAACCTGTGCATTTCCTTTGATAGCAGTAATGTTGTATTTTTCGAACGTCTTGCCGCCTTGCCGGATGGGAATAACAGTACAGAGAGGAGAATATGGAAGGCGATTTTTCAAATAGAGTTCAGGATGTTATCAGGTTAAGCCGCGAAGAAGCTTTGCGGTTGGGACACGACTACATCGGTACTGAACATTTGCTGCTGGGAGTCATTCGTGAAGGCGAAGGCGTAGCGGTGCGCATTTTGCGCGAACTTGAAGTTGACTTATCAAAAATTAAAAAAGCCATAGAAGACACCGTACGTTCAAGCGGCGGCACGTTGACTATTGGCAATATTCCACTGACGAAACAGGCTGAAAAAGTACTTAAAGTCACGTACTTGGAAGCAAAACTGTACAAGTCAGATATCATTGGCACCGAACATTTGCTGCTGTCTCTCTTGCGTGACGACGACAATATTGCTGCGCAGATTCTGCTGCAATTCTCGGTTTCATATGATCAAGTACGATCAGTGTTGGATGCGATCATCTCAGGCAAGCCGCGTTCTGAAGAAGACGAAAGCGCTTCAGAGGGTGAAGAGTCTGGTGCAGCAAAGGCTTCGAAACGCAAGAAGTCTGCTGAACGCGTGAAAACTCCAGTGCTGGACAATTTTGGACGCGACCTCACAAAAATTGCTGCGACTGGTAAGCTCGATCCTGTTATCGGTCGTGAGAAGGAAATCGAGCGCGTAGCACAAGTGTTGAGTCGTCGCAAAAAGAACAACCCCGTGTTGATCGGTGAACCAGGTGTAGGTAAAACTGCCATTGCCGAAGGTCTTGCACTGCAGATTGTTGAGAAGCGCGTTTCGCGAGTGCTCCACGAGAAGCGCATTGTAACGCTCGACCTCGCTTCCCTTGTTGCGGGAACAAAGTACCGCGGTCAGTTTGAAGAGCGCATGAAAGCCGTTATGAATGAGCTTGAAAAGGCTCAAGATGTCATCCTGTTTATCGACGAACTCCATACAATTGTGGGTGCAGGTGGCGCATCCGGCTCACTCGATGCTTCGAATATCTTTAAGCCAGCGTTGGCAAGAGGAGATATTCAATGTATTGGTGCGACAACATTGGATGAATACAGACAGCACATTGAGAAAGACGGTGCACTCGACAGACGTTTTCAGAAGATTGTGGTTGAACCGCCTTCGAAGGAAGAAACTTTCGAAATTCTGCAGAACATTCGCGACAAGTACGAAGCACACCACAATGTTCGCTACTCGGATACAGCACTCAAAGCATGTGTTGATTTCTCAGACCGCTACATCAGTGACCGCTTCTTGCCAGACAAAGCAATTGATATTCTCGACGAAGCAGGCGCACGCGTTCACTTGTCGAACATTCATGTGCCAAAAGCAGTTCTCGACTTGGAAGAGAAAATTGATCTGATCAAGGACGAGAAGAACACGGTTGTTAAAAATCAGAACTTTGAAGAAGCAGCGAGACTGCGCGACTTAGAGAAGAAACTTCACGCCGAACTCGACCAGGCAAGACAGCAATGGGAAGATGCTTCGAGTGAAATGGTTTTTGATGTATCTGAAGAGGACATCGCAGACGTTGTAGCTATGGTAACCGGTATTCCGGTCAATAAGATTGCCGAGCAGGAATCTGTGAAACTCAACTCGCTTGCCGAGTCGCTGAAAACACAGATTATTGGACAAGATGATGCCATTGAACAATTGGCAAAAGCCATCCGCAGATCTCGCGCAGGCCTCAAGGATCCGAAGCGACCAATTGGAACATTCATGTTCACAGGGCCGACTGGTGTAGGTAAAACTGAACTCGTGAAGTGTCTCGCCAAATACATGTTCTACTCAGAGGATGCTCTCATTCGAGTGGACATGAGTGAGTTCATGGATAAGTTCACGGTAAGCAGATTGGTTGGAGCTCCTCCTGGATATGTAGGTTACGAAGAAGGCGGTCAACTCACAGAAAAAGTGCGTCGCAAACCGTACTCAATTGTGCTTCTAGATGAAATTGAAAAAGCACACCAAGATGTGTTTAACATTCTCCTACAGGTTTTCGATGATGGAATTCTCACTGATGGCTTGGGTCGTAGAGTGGATTTCAGAAATACCGTCATTATCATGACCTCCAATGTCGGAACTAAGCTCGTGAAGAGCGGCGGAAAGATTGGATTTGCCGAAAGCAGATCTGAGTCTGACTACGACCACCTGAAGGAAACAATTGACGAAGCCTTGAAGCGCCAATTCAATCCAGAGTTTCTGAATCGAATCGACGACACGATCATATTCAGAAAACTCACGAAAGAGCACATTCTCAAGATTATCGAGTTGCAAGCGGACCAGTTGATGGAACGCGTGCGCGACTTGGGCCTTACACTCGAATTGGCAAAGTCCGCCAAAGAGTATATCGCAGATCAGGGATTTGATGAGAATTATGGCGCCCGACCGTTGCGCAGAGCATTGCAAAAATACATCGAAGATCCACTCGCAGAAGAGTTATTGTCTGGCAATGTGAAAGACGGTTCTACGGTTAAGGTCAAATATGACAAACGCAGCAAGAAAATTGTATTTACAACTACTGACCCTGAAACTGTAGAGGGCTAATAGTAGGTATTGCGCACAGTTAGTACTGTTGTTAGTTTAACAATGTTCAAGGGTAAGCTCAGGCTTACCCTTTCTTTTTTCTGGAAACTATGACTCAAACAACAAACATACCGCAATTGAGGGGACTGTCACTTCAAGAACTAACGGCCTTGTGCATAGAGCTTGGAGAAAAACCATTTCGAGCAAAGCAGCTGTATGAATGGTTGTACCTGCACCGAATTGCCAGTATAAACGAGATTACGAATCTGCCTTCGAAGTTTCTCGAAAAGCTGTCGTCGATTCCCGTCTCAACACTAACACTTGGTGACGTTTCGGAAAGTCAAGATGGAACAAAGAAGATACTCTTCACGACTGCGAGTGGCAAGAGCATTGAAACGGTGATTATTCCGAGCGAACTTGTGGGTGAAGACAACAATCCCAAGCGGCGGACCATTTGTGTATCTACGCAAATTGGTTGCGCGTTGGATTGCAAGTTTTGTGCAACTGGTTCAATGGGCTTGTTGGGCAATTTATCTACGGGTGAAATCCTCGATCAGTTTATTCAAGGTGAGCACGTAGCTGGCACCAAGTTGACAAATCTTGTGTATATGGGCATGGGTGAGCCTATGATGAACTACACGAATGTCATGAAGAGTGTAGATGTTCTGACGGATCCTACAAACGACATGCTCGGTCCCAAAAGAATAACGCTATCGACTGCGGGCGTGGTAAAAAACATCAGGCGAATGGCAGATGAACAACGAAAGATAAAATTGGCAATTTCGCTCCACAGTGTACACAATCACAAACGATCAGACATCATGCCTATCAATGACAGTGTACCGATTGAACAATTGATGGAAACTGTAGAATATTACTACTGTCAAACCCGTATCCCCGTTACCTATGAATACATTGTATTCGGTGAGTACAACACCTCGCCAGCAGATATCAAGAGGCTTGCGAAGTTGACGCGCCGAGTCCCCTCAAAAGTTAATGTGATTCCTTTTCACGATGTAGACTTTGTTCGTAACCAAGCCGATGGGCCAGCGCTATCTAGCGCAACGCAAGAACAGTTTGACAACTTCGTATACGCTCTGCGAGCAGAAGGAGTCACGGTTATGGCTCGAGCAAGTAGTGGCAAGGATATTCACGCCGCCTGTGGCCAACTAGCACTGTCCAAAGGAGCGTAGAAGGCATGAATGCTGTTGCATTGATTCTGTTCTTAGTTTCAACAATGCTGGGTGTATCTGCCAACCTCTCAGCACAAGTCCCTGCTCAAGACTCTGCTCACATAGAGTTTGTGGAGAGTGAGCTCGAACGTCAAAACATAGAATACGGCACTCGTATTCTTGTGCGACTGGGCTCAGGCGACCTTGTTTCTGGTGCATATGATCGGGACTTTACCGACGAAGAGGGTTGGGGAATAGTCGTACAAACAGAACTCGGTGAAACACATATCTATGCGTCGCAGATTCGAGAATTAGTCGCGTTCAAACAATCGTATCTTTTCGCTCACAATGTTTTTCTCATCCCATCGGCAGTTCCAATCAGTTCGCACCACTCTATCTCACTGGTTGATCTGCTGGCTGTACGCGCCTCTATTGGGATCACAGACTACGTAAATGTTCACGTTTCGCGAACGCTAATACCCACAATTGAATCTCATCGGCAGCTCTCAAACGCGACAGTGCTGTTCAACCCGGCACCTACGACCCTTGGCGACATTCAAACGCATCTTGGATTGGGACTCAACATTGCCTTTGCACAGGATGACAATAGACTACTCACAGGTATTGTGTCTGCCACTTTTGAGAACCAGTCATCTCTTGTAACAGGTGTCGTGGGCTATACCTTTGAAGGCGTGGAAAACCGCAGCATTGCATTTGGCACACTTGCAAATCCATTTGATTTCACACATCCAACTGGCTCATTAACATTGGCTGTGGGTGTAGACTCACAGATTTCTGGTTATCACAATCTCAGGTTTTTGAGTGAATTATGGATGGCAGATGTGTTGCAGCCTTCACGTATGATGCTCAGTGGTGGTTTGAGATACCACACTACACATTTTTCCTTTGATGCGGGCCTAGCCGTTGTACCTGCTCCTGCACTGTTCCCTCTTGTCAATGTTTCGTACACACCAGGTGAATTGTACTAAGCACCTTGCGTTGTTCAAGAGGCTCACCTTAAAACGTGTAGATTCGTCCAAGGCTTGACAAGTGCCAGAAATTCCTGCTGACTCTTCACAATTCTTGCAGCCAGTTCTGAGGTAGCAGCTAGCTCTTGCAGCTTTACATTGGTCGCATGTTTCAATGCCTCTACAACGTCCGGCGGGAAACTTCGAATTTGAACATTTGGTGCGTCTTTCTCCAGATCCTGCCACGTCTGGGCATTCAATTGGGTCGCTTCAGCCATCATCAGGAATGAAGACTCATTCATAGCTGTTTTTAACACTGCGCGATGTGCTTCCGACAGTGATTTCCATTTCTCTTGATTCACCAAATACTGCAGTTCAGCGGCTGGTTCATGCCACCCGGTATAATAGAAGTCTGCAACTTGATGAAAGCCCATTTTAACATCCAAATGTGGGCCTACCCATTCGAGCGCATCGATTGTATTGCGCTCAAGTGCAGTATACAATTCACCACCAGGAATAGTTACTGGAACAGCGCCAACAGCTGCATACACTTCCCCGGCCAGGCCAGGGACACGCATCTTGAGGCCCTGCAAATCCGCGATGGTCTTGATTTCTTTGCGAAACCACCCGCCCATCTGCACACCTGTGTTTCCAGCATTAAAGCTCAGTAGATTGTACTTGCCATATGCTTCCTGCATAAGAGCCATACCATCACCACCCCAGAACCAAGCATTTTGCTCAGCCACATTCATACCAAAGGGTGTAGTGGTAAGCACGCTCATAACGGGGTCGACACTCTTCCAATAGTACCCAGCTGTGTGGCCCATGTCATAGATTCCCTGCTGCACAAAGTCAAACACTTCGAACGGTGCTTTGTGCTTATTGGCAGAGTCAATGTGAACTCGCAAACTGCCACCGCTAAGCGCTTCTACGCGATTCGCAAAATGGGTAGCAGCGAATTCAAAAATGGGGAATCCTTTTGGCCAGCTAGTTGCCAACTTCAATGTAACTGCGCTTGCCTGTGCTCTAGAAGTTGTTGCCCCGAGTACGGTAGCACCAGCAGTAGCGCCAGCAATACCGAGAAACGACCGACGGCTCTTGTTCATAGCTACCTCGTCTCCAGGTATCGTTGTTCTGAAATGTGTGTCCAACGCCGTGCCGTAGAAAACCATTGCTTATACGACTCATATGCCGTGGCAAATGTGGAATCCTGCGTTGCAAACTCTTGAAGAATCTCAGTACAAGTTGTTTCAACTGCATCCGAAATATCAGGGCTACAGCGCTCAACTTTCGCGATGCTCTGAAGAGCCCGCGCATTGGCCAAGTACATTTGCGAAGAGCTCTGCAAATGCACGCTGCGGCCAACAGAGTGCAGCAACTGCAAAACAGCATCTTCTTGCTGCAACTCACTAGAACGAACCAACAACAAGGTTTGGCTAACTCGTTCATTCCAGCCGGCAACAAGCGTCATATTTTTTGAACTCGGCACAACAAGAGTGTCAACCGCAGGACCAATAAACTCAAAACTATTGAGGTCGCCGGACTGCAGGGCTGGTTCGATTTCCCGAGGCGACATGTTACTGATGGTTGCTCCGAGCTGACGTAGCACCATTCCAGTGAGTCCTGCACCCCGCATCTTCAATTCGGCGAGATCTGCAACCGACTCAACAGATTGCTGCGTCCATCCACACTGCAGACCAAATGCAGACATAGGAACAATATTCAATCCTGCATTGCTAGATATCGAATCAACAACTGCCCCTAACTCTGTAGAATGCAACCAAGCATTGTGTTCATCGGGAGTAAGACCATTTGGCACTCCCTCTAACAAGTGTGCAACTGGGCCAATCATGGGAGCGGCATCATGTGCGGGAACAAGGAGACAGTCAGCAGTATCGCGGTCGGACGCAACGCTGAGTGAAATACGTCCCTGGGAGATTGCCTCCACCTCGTTTTTGAGCATATCAAACTGCGTCCCAATCACAGGAATCTGACTTGGGATGGCTGCAAATACGCTGATGTTCAATTCCGGAAAAGCTTGTGCTACAACGGGCTGCGACGGTTGTTTCTCGCCACTACAAGCTCCTGCAATCAACGCCACACTACCTAGTCCTGCCGCGGTTACGAATGTTCTTCTTGTTGAACTCACAATTCCGCATTGTCCTCAGCTGAATCAGCCGGTTGTCCTTGACCATTTTTAATCAACCAGTCATTCAATTTCTTGAGCTTAAGAACTTTGAAGTTCTTCTCTGGCAAAGATGAAATGTGCTGATATCGTTGATGAAGCTCACTATTCTCATCTTCCATTTCATCGACAACTTGTTGCTGTACGGCTGCAGGAACACGCTGATTGGCAAACTGCGCTCCCATAGCATCAAAACGACGAGCCTCTTTCAGCAGCTGGTCTTCTTGAGGAACTGCCGTGTATGTTTCCAACACATCGGCTGTCAGCTCGCGAACCAACGCGATTTCTCTGGCTGCATTGACCATATCGTCTGGACCATTGCGATCGAGCAACAACTGCGCTCTGAACAAACGCATTTGTAAGTCCATTGGACGCAATTCGAGATACGCTTGATTGAGAGAATCAGCCTCGTCAAACTTTTTATGACGCCACTTCATATCAACCATCATCGCCATGGCATTGTAGTTGTATGGGTGCATCCACTGAATTTCGTCGGCTAACTCTTCTTGAATTTTGTCGAATTGAGCTTGCTGCATGCGCTTTTGTTCGGCCGACAGGTGCGCTGCTTGCTGAACATTTTGTTGCTGGCGTGCTAAAGCGCGAGACAGATCTGTTATAGGAGAGAAAATCAAATATTTTCCGACACCGTACTTGTACGATGGGAATGTATCATAAGGGAAGATGATTTCCCCAAGCTGGTCAAATTTAGGATCCCCTTTCACAAGGGAACTGAAAATTTGTCTGTCACACCACGCGGTGATCGTGTAACCTGCTGCAAGCAACAAAAAGAACACCGAGCTCAATTTGCGTGACGAGCTAGTGATACCTGGCACAAATACGAATGCTAGGATAGCGAGCGAGATGATGGTACCAACAATCAGCGGCGTGCTTGAGTCAGGCAAAGCACTTGCAGCTGGAATGAAGTAGAATCCATACATGCAAGCAATTAGAATTGCAGCTCCGAGTCTGGTGGCATTTTCGTTGCTCAAAAAGCTCAGTGTCACCACGCGCCGAGGTTCGGCAATTCCATTGATTATTGCAGCAACAGCGCCGAGCCATATGAGTCCATAGATCCGCGCCGTTAGAAAGTCGGTTTGCGTTGATCCCCACCAACCAACGATACATGCAAGGCAGGCCAGCATTAGAGCATCGTCGCGGCGTTTCCATGAGTAGAAGGCCAACGCAACCGCAAACCCAACCCAACACAATCCACCGACAACACCGGTTTCAACAAATGCCTGCACCCAGTCATTGTGGATCTCCGCACCAAGTGAATGGAGAATTTCCGAGTGTAACGGAACATGGATTGGGAACTGCTGCACACCAACGCCAGTCCAAAAATGTGGAAGCCCGGTTGGGTTCTCATATTTGCCGCGGACAGATTTTTCAAACAACATGTCCTTGGACATATTCCAGAAGTCCAAACGGTCAGAACGTCCGGTTGCTAACATCTTAAACGATACGCCAACGGTACCAGAAACAGTCTGTTTTCCCGTACCACCAATGGCCTGCGGATTCTTCTTTGAGCCAATGATACCACTACTCATCGGCATAAAGCTCATGATTCCAACTGCAGCAAGCGCTATCACACCAGAGGGCATGAGAAACTTGCGAGAAGGGTAATTCTGAACTTTCTGAACCAAGAAAATAATTGTCGTCAGAATCGAGCCAAGGCCAATACCGGCGGCAACACCAACCACTAGAGGCATATACAAACCGGAATCCAAGCCCTTGAACCATTCACTTTCATTGGCACTGGTGAGAATCCCAGCTACAACACTGACGAGGATTGAAAGCAACCAAGATCCGATCAACAATAGTTTTTGCTGCTTCTTGTTGTCGCCTTCTGCCACGCGGTATTCCCTCACTGAAAGCGTGACAATGAGCACGAAGAGAGACAGCGCAATACCAATCCAGCCAGAACGTGCACGGGAGTATATTGCAAAAGTCATGAGCAGTGCAAAACACGTTGATGCAAACACTGAGTGCTTTGCCGTTTTAACGTGATCTGAAAACATGAACCACACCAAAAAGGGCAGAGTCACTGTCATGTACGTTCCTGCATACGCACGGTATGAGAGCGTTGAGGACGGGCGACCGGCCGACATAATCCAGTCAAAGCCAATGAACGATTGAAAACCGCCACCACCGTCATTGTAGAAGAGGTACATAAGAATCCCCACCAATCCTACTAAACCTGCCGTACCTGCGAATACATTCCAAAACAACGTAGATTCCCAAAATCGGGACTGTTTGGCAATGAGATATCCACCCACACCATACAGCATATAGATGAGGCGCTCGAAACCGAGCATTGGCACCTCCGACCACCCAATCATGCCAATTGTTGCCCATGTCATATACCCAACGAACAACAATTCAAACCAGTTGAATCCAACGGGTTTGTTGTTGTCCTGTTCAGTCTTGACAAATAAAAATGTTACCGCCATCACCAATCCGATCCACACCGCTTTGATGTAGAAATCAACTGTGTGAATTTGGTTGATAATGAACAATGGGTTGAGGGCGAGATAGATCCAACCCCATGGCTGTCTGCGTATATTCAGCATCATTGAGTGTTTTGGCTCAATTGGCTGATCATCATTGACAGTTGGATTAGCAGTGGTCATAAGGTCTAATAAGTTTCTTGTCGAAAAATACAGTACTCTAAAGGGCGCAAACGCTGTTTACGAGCGACGTTTGGCCAAAGCGATATCAATTCTATTAAGTGCTTCTTCAATATTGGCAATTGAATTCGCGTATGAAAAGCGAATAAATCCTTCGCCATGAGCACCAAAAGCAGTGCCGGCCAAACATGCAACGCCGGCATCATTCAGGATATAGTCAGCCGCTTGAGCAGCAGTCATTCCAGTTTCTTCAATGTTTGGAAACACGTAGAACGCACCTTTAGGCGTGTGGCAACGCATTCCGGGAATATTGTTTAACCCGTTCACAATAACATCGCGACGATTTTTGAATTCTGCAATGAACTTGTTGACAGCTGGTAAAGTATTGTCTGACAATGCTTCAATTCCGGCAACTTGCGTGAATGCAGAAGTACAGCTCGTTGAGTTTGTTTGCAACTTTGCGATCCTGTCAACCAAGGCCTCTGGCATAATACCGTATCCAAGTCTCCACCCGGTCATTGCGAATGTTTTAGAGAAGCCATCCAGAATCACCGTGCGTTCTTTCATGCCTGGGAATGTGGCAATCGACGTATGCTCAAAACCGTCATATGTTACCTGCGAGTAAATCTCGTCAGACAGTACGATCAGGTCGTTCTTCACCGCCATTTCGGCAATCTGTCGCAGGTCTTCTTTTGTGAGAATCCCGCCAGTTGGGTTTTGAGGTGTGTTGAGTATAAGAAGCTTAGTCTTGTTCGTTATACGCGCTTCTAAGTCTGCAACATCAAAGCGAAATTCTTTGGCTTCTTGCAATGGCAACGGCACGGCTGTTCCACCGGCATAGTTGATCATCGACTCATAAATAGGGAAGCCTGGGTTTGGATAAATGACCTCATCACCTTGCTCAATCAAGGCAAGCATGAGGAAGAACATAATTGGTTTAGCTCCAGGAGTAATCACAACATTGGCACCAGAGTACATGTCCACGCCGCGCGTCTTGTTGTAGTACGCAGCTACGGCTTCTCGTGCTTCTGGCAATCCAGCTGATGGTCCGTAATGCGTGTACCCATTGTCCAAGGCTCGCTTGGCAGCTTCGATAATGTTTTGTGGTGTATCAAAGTCTGGCTCACCAATCTCAAGGTGAACGATATCACGCCCTTGTGCTTCTAGTGCTTTGGCCTTTACCAACACTTCAAAAGCAGTTTCCGTGCCTAGGCGATCCATGCGAGATGCTAATTTCATTACCCTTCCCAATACAATTCTGCGAATATTCTACTTGTCGTTATTGGCGACAATCTCGATGTCCCGCAGGTCATCGCCATCGTCGCAAAACCGAAAGATAACTGAATATCTTGATATAGGCAGTACGCCGTTGGCATTCTCAGCCCATTCTATCAATTTTATTGCATCGGGGTCATGCGTGCACTCGTCAAATCCAAGTTGACCGAGTTCGGCTTTGGACTCAATTCGGTACAAATCAACATGGTACAACACAACGGGTCCAAGCGTTCTGTCAAAGCCATTATATTGGTTGATAATTGTAAACGTTGGGCTTGTTACCAATTCCGCCACATCAAAAAAGTGTGCCACACCCTGCACAAATTCAGTTTTCCCAGCCCCTAAATCTCCGTATAGTGCTACTGTGTCACCAGGCTGCAACATAGAAGCCAAATTCATCCCGGCGTTAAATGTGTCGAGCGGAGATTCTGAGCGCACCGTCACAGGCAATTGCATCGCTGTTGTGCGACGGTGCTTTGGAGTTAATAAGTTGCTAGGAACTGACATGGTGTTCTCACGGCACTACTTGGGATCCAATGTTATCACAGGTAGAATCATTTCTTCGAGCGAGATTCCTCCGTGCTGGAAGCTGTCGCGATAATGATTCAAATAGTGATGATAATCTGTTGGATACACAAAGTAGTGATCTTCTTTTGCAATGATAAAGTTAGTTGAGACGCCGTTTACTGGAAGCTTGTATGCTTCTGGGTCTTTAATAATCATGGCAGAGCGAGCATCGGCTTTCACATTTCTACCGAACTTGAATCGCAAACATGTTGACGTGTCGCGGTCTCCAAAAGCCTTGGTTCCTCTCATGCAACGAACAGAACCGTGATCAGTGGTTATGATAATACGGGCATTACTCACTGTTGCCAGCTTTTTCAGCATGCCAAAAAGGCTTGAATGCGTGAACCACGAACGCGTAAGCGATCGATACGCCGCTTCGTCTGGGGCAATCTCTTTCAGGATTGGGTAATCCGAGCGCGAGTGGGCAATCATATCCACCGCGTTGACCACTATGGCTGACAAATGGTTGCTGGCATATGTTTGAATTTCTTGCTCAATCTTCTTGCCGAATCCGGTATCTATAATTTTCACGTACTTGGGGTCGCGACGCAGTTTCACGCGCTTGCGCTCAAAGTACTTCATAAGCAATTCGCGCTCGTACTTGTTCTGACTGTGGTCGTCCCCACTACCATCAACCCAATACTCGGGATAATGTTTCTCAATATCGCTCGGCATGAGGCCTGCAAAAATTGAATTGCGAGCAAATGGAGTGGCGGTTGGGAGAATTCCGCAGTAGTGGTCGCGTCGCACAGTGAAGTACGGACTGAGCATCTCTTCCATGATCATCCACTGATCTAAGCGCATGCAGTCGACCACGAAGAAGAACACTGGGCGTTCACTGGAATCTTTGACAGCTGGGAGCACATATTCGTCGTTGATATCGCATGACAACAACGGGTCTCCATGACCTCGGTGCGAGCTTTGAATCCACGACAAATAGTTGTCTTCTACCCATTTACTAAAACCGGCATTGCACTCGCGCCATTGGTTCGAGAGTGTTTCGTCGAGCCCCAAATCTGGG
Organism: bacterium; assembly: GCA_030426285.1. Classification (GTDB taxonomy): domain Bacteria; phylum Bacteroidota; class Ignavibacteria; order Kapaibacteriales; family UBA7675; genus JAUHYX01. The sequence goes on along the minus strand of JAUHYX010000029.1, from coordinate 2,382 downwards.
TGCTGATCCAACTCCAAGCTCCAGCCAACCAACTTGGTGTAAATATCCACCCAATCGGACCACTCCAATGGTTCAAATAGCTTGCGTGTGACTTCGTTAAAGCCTTGCAAGTACTCTTGCGTGAACTGCTGTTCTCTGAGTTGCTTTGTCTCTAAAAACTTCTTACAGGCCGCGAGTATCTGAGCTGGGTTAACAGGCTTGGTCAGATAGTCATCGATATTCTTCCCAATCGCCTCTTCCATCACGTCTTCTGCTTCATTCTTTGTCACCATGACAACTGGCAGAGATCGATCAATATCTTTCAATTTTGGGAGCACTTCAAGACCACTCATACCGACCATTGTTTCATCGAGAAACACTAAATTGAAGTGTTTGCGTTTGGCGAGTTCTATTGCGTCAGATCCATTTGTAGCGGTGTCTACGCGGTATCCGCGGCGTTCTAATAGGATGATATGCGGTTTGAGCAGGTCGATTTCATCGTCGACCCACAGAATATTGCCTTTGTTGGTTGAATTCATATGCAGATGGCCTCAAGAATTGTTACGATTGTTGGGTTCGGATAGAGTTCCGTTGGAAAAAGTTGTAACAATTATCTCTTTGAGCGCCTCCGCTATTTGTGCAACAAGTTTTGGAATCATGTGTCCGATACAATAGACACGTAACGGATCAACGCAGCAAAACTTGTTAATATCAACCGAAATTCAAAACCTTTTTCTGCTTTGTGCCGGTCCAACGACAGATTCGAAGGCCGGTTAGGGAGTCTAATGAACGACAATTTTACCCACTGTACTAACTCACGATATGAGCAGCACAATTTCTCCGTACGCTCCATACTCTGCATGGTTGCGTTATTTGTGCTATCAACTGCGAATACCCTGTCACAGGACACTTTGACGAACCAAATGTACTTGTCTGCCGCTTTTGGTCAACACTACGGGACATCTGCAATCGATTTCTTCTCCAAATACCGTGCAATAACTGGTGGCGAACTGACGCGTTTCAACAGCGCTTCAGCCCTGAATGTATCTACCACCTTGCCATATAATGAACACTTTCGGCTTGGGCTTCAGATTCAGTCATATTTATTGGACGCAAAAGAGACTCACTCACAACCGGTGATTGCACAACTCAGTTCAGATACAATTGGGTATCGCTCGCTGTTCGAGGACTTCCAAGCGCGTGTTATCCCGGTATTTGTTACGGCTGAGTTCTATGCGGTTCGCGCGCAGTTCCAGACATATGTGACAGCCTCTATTGGTGTTGGCATCACGGATATCTTTTGGTCGGAGAGTGTGCAGTCTTCCGTGCCAGATGATATACGAAAAGGCGGCCTTCACCTCGACGAAACGGTGGTGCACCCTGCCATAAAAGTGGGCGTGGGTTCTGAACTGGGGTTTGATGCTTTTCTCTCGGGTAGCTCTCTGCACAGTTTGTTTTTTGAGGTGTCATATTCGTGGATTGGCACGCAACTCACTCCATTCCAAAACGTAGCCCGACAATTGACTGCGCAAGAGCTCGAAAAAGTTGACAATACCGACGCGAATTATTCCGTCAATACAGGTGGATTAACCGCCCTTATCGGTCTGCGAATTTTTATCGCTCGAGAAGGTTAAAACTACTTGACTCAGTTGCGCAGATTGGTATATTGGCAATAAGGGAAAGTTGTTTCCCAGCGTATCATTAAAGGAGGATTTTAGAATGGAAGTTAATCTCACAGCCCGCCATTTTACGCTTAGCGATTCACTGAGAGGAGAAGTACAAAAAGCCACAGATAAATTTCAACGATTTCACGAGAATATCATCAGCGCTGATGTCATTCTAACCAACGAGAATGCCAAGCTACAAGAGCAGTCAAAAGTCGCAGAATTCATCGTCAAAGTACAAGATCACACGGTTGTAGTGAAGGAACAGAGCGAGAATTTTGGCAAGAGCATTCACGAAGCCACCGACAAAGTTGTACGTCAGCTGAGAAAGTTGAAAGAAAAGTACAATTGAGCTGTATGAATATTCAAGAAATTGAACCTGTCATTCCGAGTACTGTCCAAGCACCCGAATTGATAGAACGAATTGAGAAACCACTGAAACTCCAGCTGCTTACGGCTGGAGTTTCTGTTTCTGGTCATTTTACAGAAGCCTTTGTGCAACGCCCTCAGTTTGCGCTCACGGGGTATTGCGACAATTTCGAAAAACACCGTGTACAGCTTCTGGGCAATGGTGAGTTTGGCTACATCAACGCGTTGAGCGAGTCGGAAGCCAATGATAGTTTTGCGAGAATTGCCCCCACCGACGTCCCTTGTATTGTGTGTACCAGTGAGCACATTCCCTCGGCTGAAATGCTAAAGACTGCAACTGAAAATGGCGTGGCTGTGTATGCGACCAAAC
>JAUHYX010000028.1 GCA_030426285.1 bacterium | reverse complement strand
TGTCAAAAAGGTTTTTCGCAATACGGTTTGCTCACCTTTGTTGATCTCATGGATCACAGTCAAGCCACCAGTTTGCATCAAATATTTCATTTCCATCGGCACACCTGGAAGTGAAACTATGAAGCAATCATTGTGCTGCAGCACCATTCCAGGCGCTGTACCAACGGCATTGTCTATCACTGTGCAGGATGCCGGTACATCAGCTTGCGTTTCTTGCAATGGTGTCATTTCTCGGTCGCGCGACTGCCAGAATTCACGCAGACGTGCTAGTGTATGTTCATCGCGTCGAAGATCTTCGTTTAGCAAGCTACACAGTGCCTTTTTTGTTACGTCGTCATGCGTCGGCCCCAAACCTCCGGTTACGACTATCAGGTCATATGAGGTTGCCAATCGTTGCAAGCTTTTTACAATCTCGGGGACATTGTCATAGATCGAAACATGCTCTAACACTTCGCCGCCAGACTCAGTAATATAGTTCGCCAACCAATGTGCATTGCTGTTGAGCACTTGGCCCGAACAGATTTCATCGCCTATTGTTAGAAGTGCAGATTTCATGGCATGTTCTCCAATTCGGTACTGTAAAGTTCGACGGTATGCTCATCTTGCAGCGAGTCTGCCAAAGCGACTATGTTCTCAACAACGTCGCGGTGCTGTGGGTACACATCATGACTGATAATCCAGTTAGCGATTGCAAACATGCGATAGTCTTTGCGCTTGTCACCATCAACGGGATACCCCCAGCTATGCATCAAAGCTTCGTCTGCTTGTGCTGTAAGATGTGCTGAAATTCGCTCGCGAAATGCATTCGTAGAATCTTTGCCCAGCGCTGCTTTGAGGATTGCATGCCCTCCGGCCACATAGCCCAAGCGAATCTGACACAATCCGAGGTGCATATAGAGCTCTGCGTCGGTGGAATCGAGTTCCAATCCGCGCCGCAACAAGTTACTCGCCTCCGAGTCTTTTTTAGATGCTGACAAGAGCAATGCAAGTTCCTTTACTGACGGTAGATGCGTTGAGTCTATGTCCAATGCCTTCTGAAATGCGGATGTCGCAGCCACATAATAGCGCTTCATGCTTTCGGGGTTACCAGAGGCAGCTTGACGAAAATATTCATACTGTTTGTGGCCAACTTCGTACAGGCTATCTACGATATCAGATTGCTGCTGGGCTTTTTCTACAGTTGATGTACCACATTGAGTGAGGAACAGCAATGCGCCACATGCAACAAAACAAACGGCGATCTTGGATGTTAAGATGTTTTTCATGCAAATATTGGTGTTTGTATGTGACAAGAAGGGCCGCCAAGAACAAAACACGTCCCTTTGTGCAACTTATCATTTCCACACATAAGAAACAGTTCGGCTTGTTCAATGCACCGCAATTGTGGCGCAACAAGCAAGGCTCTTTCAAGATGATGTTCAAACCCTGTGGAATGTCCACTCAAGAACACAACTCCATCTGGGGTGAGCAGCTCGCTACACACTGATACAAGTTCGTGCAAGTCGCGTTCGAGCTTCCATGTCTTGTTTTTGAATCTGCCAAAGGCCGGTGGGTCGGCGATGATACAGTCAAAACGAGTACCTTTTCGTGCTAAACGTTTAAGCACGGCAAGCGCATCGTCCTTCCGCGTTGTGATACCTTGCAAACCATTTATGTTGGCATTGCGTTGGCACTGGGCTATTGCTGATGAAGAGGCATCCACGTGAATTACTGCAGCTTGTTTGGTGACGGCAAGTGCTGTGGAAGCAAAACCAGTATAGCCAAATACATTGAGCACATTGGCGTTCATTGGAACAACAGCTGAAGCAGCTTTGGCAACCGCTATGTGCTCGGGAAAGAGTCCCACCTGACCACTGTCTGAGAGGTGTAATTCAAACTTGAGCTCGCGACCATCGAGACAAAAATCCACGGTGTTATTCGAGAGATCTTTTGATTGAAAATCCCAGGCTCCGGCACCGATTTTAGACCCTGTGTAACGCGCCGAACACTGAATAGAATCGAAAGGGCGCGACGAAGCAAATGTTGTGGCAACTGGTTCTGGACGATCGATGATCCAGGATCCGAATCGCTCAATCTTACGACCTTCACCAAAGGCCAAGAGCTGATATGGTTCTACAGTTGCGGGCACGGGATGAACCACACTCAAGCTGCTACGTGCTGCTGAATGCTATCTCGTACTTGTTCCATTAACCAATGTGGCGTTGAAGTAGCCCCTGAAATGCCAATTTTTGTAGCATTTTCGAGCCACTCAACATTGAGTTCGTCGAGTCCCTCAATGAAATGCGTGCGCGGATTGGCATCCTTACACACATTGAAGAGTACCTTCCCGTTACTAGAGGCGCGCCCTGCAACGAAAATCATGACATCTCTTTCAGCAGCAAATTCTGCGAGTTTTTTCTCGCGACCAGATACCTGTCCACAAATCGTATCTTTCGCATGAAAGTCGGTCGCAATACTTTCCATGGTATCAACAACTAGATCCGCGATTTTCTCTTTTAATGCGTCCCGCACTTTAAAGAAACCAGGTCGGTCCATGGTAGTTTGAGAAAACAAGACAGTTGGTTTGGACACATCTACCTGCTCGAGTGCCTCTTCGGCGTTGAGCACAACAATGCATTTGTCGTGACAAACACCTCGCACGCCAAGCACCTCGGCATGATTCTTCTTTCCAAATACAACAACTTGGTAACCATCGAGGAAAAATTTGCGAACTCGCTCTTGCAGTTTTGTAACTACAGGGCAAGTAGCGTCAACAAGTTCAATTTCGTGCTTAAAGGCTTCTTGGTATGTTGCCGGTGGTTCGCCATGTGCGCGAATCAGAACGGTTGCACCGGAGCCAGACAAACTCGGAAAATCTTCAATTGTCACAGTGCGCAGTCCAGCTTGCTCTAAGCGTTCGATCTCACGGGGATTGTGAATAATATGCCCAAGTACATGCACATTGTCACGTGACTTCAACAATTCTTCAGCAATTTCCACCGTACGAACTACACCCCAACAAAACCCAGAATTTGCATCAATTTGAACGTCCATTTTACGACCGTACTTTTTCAATGATGTCCATTACACGCTGCACTTGGTCTTCAATCGAACATGTGCTCGTATCGATTTCAACGGCATCGGCAGCTTTCGTTAAGGGAGACGATTCGCGCGTACTGTCTATTGCGTCGCGTTGCAGTATTTGCTGCTCTATCTGATCAACATCTACTTCACGGCCTTTGGCACGAATTTCTGCGGCTCTTCGCTCTGCTCTCGTTCTTGCATTTGCAACGAGGAAAATCTTCACTTCAGCTTGTGGAAACACGCTTGTGCCGATGTCGCGTCCGTCCATCACCACACCTCCATCCTTTCCCATCGCGCGCTGCTGTCGCACTAAAATCTCACGAACGCGCGGTTGGGCTGCGATAGTTGACACGAGTCCTGTCACCTCAGCGCTGCGAATATCATCTGTCACCACATCACCATTTATGAGAACAGTTTGTGGACCAACGGAAGCATTGTCAAAGCGTATTTCAATCTTCTCTGCAAGCGCGACTACATTTTCGCGATGTTCCGGATCAATGCCGGCACGCAACACAGCGAGTGTTACACAACGGTACATGGCGCCTGTATCGACATACACATAAGAGCACAGGTCAGCTACTTTGCGCGCTGTGGTGCTTTTGCCAGACCCTGCGGGGCCGTCAATTGCTATAGTCAATCTGTCGTTCATGTTGTTCTTCTACGATACGTAAAAATTGAATCGAGTCAGTGATCCGCGGCAAGCAGTAGTCCGGTTTGTGCTGCAACAGTTCACTTGTCGAAAACGGACCTGTTGCAACGGCAACAACGGGAATGTTGTGTGCATGCGCGCAGGCAATGTCGGCTGGCGTATCACCAACAATCAAGCAGTGCCCTGCAGCTGTTGCTCCAGTAGCTTCGATAGCCAAGGGTGGTAGATGATTGCGATTGTGCGAGTGTTCGCCAAAGGCCCCGTGTTCAAACAAATGGTCGAGTTGCGCAGCACGCAGTTTTTCAAAGGCAACACTGCGAGTGTTACCTGTGAGAAGTGCCAGTGAGTTGCGGGAGTCTGCTTGCAATTGCTCGAGCAGTGCATGTATCCCGTCCATCGGTTCTACATCTTTGGAATGTAGTTCTTGAAATCTCTCGCTGAGTTTGGTGGTATATGCAGCCCAAAGCTCGTGTTCCTGTGCAGGATTAATTGACACACCACAAGTTTGCGCTAAAAGCCTGAAAATGCCTTGGTCGGTCATGCCTGCAAAGGAAATGTTGAGTGACGGCGGTACAATTGTGTCCGTTGCAGATGCAAATGCGTCAAAAACAAAGCCACGGGAAATGCCTGGTTTCAGTCGCAGCAATGTACCATCGATATCAAACAGAAGCGTGACCAAGGCGCTTACACATTGAACCGGAAGAACATGATGTCGCCGTCTTTTACGACATATTCTTTGCCTTCAACGCGGTACAAGCCTTTTTCTTTGACGGCGGACTCTGAACCATGTTCAAACAAGTGTTCACAATGCATGACTTCGGCGCGGATAAACCCTTTCTCGAAGTCTGTGTGAATAACACCTGCTGCTTGCGGTGCAGACGACTTCTGTTTCACCGTCCATGCACGCGTTTCTTTTTCACCAGATGTGAAATATGTGCACAGTCCGAGCAGCTCATATCCGGCATTAATCACGCGGTGCAAGCCAGGTTGCTCCATGCCCATACTCTCTAAGAACATCTCCTTTTCTTCTTCTTCGAGTTGTCCTATTTCCATTTCGATATCTGCACACACGGTCACAACTTGGGCACCTTCTTTGGCCGCAATTGCCTTTACTGCATCGATATATGCATTGCCCTTATTGATACCTTCTTCGTTGGTATTGGCAACATACATAACAGGCTTATCTGTCAACAAATGGTATGTTTTGAGCAGCACGGCTTCTTTGTCGTCGCGTTCAAAGTAGCGCGCCAAACGGCCGCTATCGAGATGTGTACTCAGCTTTTCGAGAGTGTCATATTCAAATTTTGCTTCTTTATCACCACCGCTTTTGGCCTTGCGTTGGCATGCCTCCATGCGCTTCTGCACAGTCTCCATGTCTTTGAGAATCAGCTCTGTTTCGATCACTTCGATGTCAGCAGCCGGATCTACTTGACCGTGAACATGCACAACCTTGTCGTTGTCGAAACATCTCACGACATGAGCAATAGCATCCACCTGCCGGATATTGCTCAGAAATTGATTTCCCAATCCTTCTCCTTTGGACGCGCCTTTCACCAAGCCGGCGATATCTACAAACTCTATGGTTGTAGGAATTGTTTTTTGCGACTTAGACAGAGAGGAAATTTGCTCCAAGCGGGGGTCTGGAACATTAACAATACCAACATTTGGATCGATGGTACAAAACGGATAGTTGGATGCTTCGACATAACTCTCGGTCAAAGCGTTAAACAGAGTCGACTTACCAACATTTGGCAGTCCTACAATCCCACATTGAATTCCCATGGAGCAGAGATCTCACTCAAACGTACAAAAACAGTTCAGCCTGCAAATATACGGAAAATGCTCGGTAGAATTGCGAGAGTAGTCATCCATTGTAGGACCAAGCCGCGGTTGCCATGTGTATTATTGCTGTCTAGCAACGAGAAAATCTTGCTTGCATTTCCAAACATCTACTATCAAGCAGAAAACAACAGAGAATAGTTGTCCAACTACAAGGAACTCAGATATCTTAAAGATCAGTTGCCCATCGGACTGACCTGGATGAAGTATTGTTAAGTCAAATGAAAAACACATCCAAGCACAAAGGCTAGAAACACAGAACATAATGACTGTTCCAATTGAACGAACAAGTATTGGTTCTCTCATCTTCACTGAATATTTCCCAACCCAATACAAGAGAACTACGAGAAGAAGACACGAAATGAAGAAAGCCAACTTATTGTCGAAAATGTGAGTAAGGCCCAATTGTACATGTCCGAATAGACTTCCGACAATAACCACGGGCAATGAAATGAGAAGCCCTATCTCCTCTGATTTTGTTGCAAGAGAAACCAACAGGAACCACCCTAAAGACGCTCCAGTCATCCAGAAAGAAGGAGCAACCTGAGCATATTCGGGATTCGTGGAATTACGTTCCATAGTCGCGTTTTACTTCACTAACCACGACTCGGTATGAAGCATACCAATGCTCTCGGCCTAATTGCATGGCTTTCTTGTGCTTTTTATCGTTGCGCCATGCTGAAACTGCCGCCTCATCTGGCCAGAGTGAGACGGCGATTTCATTCAAACCTTCTGTTACAGACTCAAAATGCATACAACCATAAGTGCTACAGGCAAGTTCTCGAAGCATTGCGGCAGTGGCGCTATACTCGTCACTCACCTGATGAATTGTAGCAAAAAAGGTCACTTGGATCATGTACAATGCCTATGTAGCTATTCAACAACAACTCCTTGTACGCATCGAGATCGAGTGCCGACAATGTCAACAAAGACTCGTCCTTGAGCAGGAGACAAGCGCAAACTTACGCTATTGCGACCATCGAGGAGGTCAACGGTTTGTCGAGACAAAACTTGACCGAGTACGTCAACAATTTGTACGGCTGCACGCTGTGAGTGATTGGCTTCGACAAAGACCGTCAGCACTGTTCCCTCCATCTGCAATTGTTCAATGGAAATCTCTGGTTCCACGGCAGTTTCATCTACTCCAATCACCTGCACAAATGCCTCAACTAGCACCTCAGTTTTCGGTTCAGATGCATCGCTATCAATGACAAGAACTCCAAACGAACCAGTTTCAATTCCCAAAGGTGTGTACCTCAAAGTAACTGTGAGCACTTCTCCGCGACGCAGTACCACTGGAAATTCAATGGACTCTATATCATTCGTGACCTCAAATGCTCCGTACTGTTGAATACCAAACACATTCACGGGCGCGTCAGAGTCACATACAATCTCAAATGTTTTCTCGGATGTCATGCCGGGCAATGCAACCGGAAGCGCAACAGAATTAGAACACTGCAAAATGCCGACCTCGGATGCACTAACATAGACTGTAGACGAAAAGACAACACTTAAAAAAACAGCTGAAAAGAAGAGTAAGAAGCGACGCATAAGGCCTCCCTTTGCACAATGAATAATTACAGGACAGCACACCGTCACCCTCCCAAAATGACGAACTGCTAAGTATACTCAAGTTTCAGTTATGTCCCAAGTTTCATTAATGTTCCAAAGTTATTCGGCGGTAAACACTACATGCATTGAAGATCCAACCTGTACTGCTAGCACTATTGGCCGTTTGTGATGAAGGCGCAAATGCACTTCATGTGTAGATACTTGTACACGCGAAAACGGCACACGTTGCCCGAGTAAATTCCAGACTTGCATACTAGTTGACGGAGCAATACCGTCGGTGTGGTTACGTACGACTATTGTACCGTACTTTGGGCTGTATTCTACTGTGCTCGAGCTACGTTGTTGCTGGCCAACTGAATTCACAATGTCCGTCTGATATGCAAACAATCCGCCTGCAGATGTTCCCATGAACATGTGAATTGTGTTGTTATTTCGAAACATGGCTGGATGTGAATACGACAATGTGGCTACAGGCGCATCAATTCTCAGTAACTGTGTTTTATTCCACACAAAACATGCAAGTGAATCGCGGTCAGATGCACCTACACACAATAAAAAGGTAGAATCTGAAAATGGTGCAATGCTCGGAGTGGCATTTGCGCCTATGTCAATCGGCAATACAAACGGGCTTGAAAATACGGCTTGATCGGCTGAACCCAAATTTTCATAGAACCACAACTCACCTTTAGAATTGCCGACGAGCAGGTCGAAGTCACCATCAAAATCAGAGTCGAAAAAAACTGGTGCAGCGTACGAGCCGACATCAATGCTTTGATAGAACTCCGAGGTTGGAAAAAAGGCAGCATTCTCTGGACTGCCACCATTGTTAGAATACACGAGGCGTCCGTTGAAACCGCCAACAAAAAGATCCTGGTCACCATCATTGTCAATGTCGACAAAGGCAGGTTTAGCAAATGTTGTCGGTTGCATGCCGGCAAACTCGCTTGACACAAGATTGTATTGCGGTTGTTCATTCGTGCCCGTGTTTCTAAAGAAATACAGCTGGCTATTGAGGCCGCTTTCAGACTCTGCTTGATTGCCAATAACAAGGTCGTGGTCACCATCGGCATCAATATCTACAAATGTTGGCGCGCTGCGATCCCCTATGTCAACAGTTGAAAACAGGGGGTCTGATAGTTCTTCGAATGATCCAGGCTGAGATTCACTACCGGTGTAGATTTTCACTCGTTGATACGGTTTTTCGTCAATTGAACCGCTCTCGACAGCGCCACCGCCGATGCCGATCAACACATCTGGTATATCATCGTTGTTAATGAAGCCTACAGCTGGAGCGTTAAAGCCTGAAGAGTGTATCGGGTTTGATGCTGGAAACAATGTGTAGTTTGTATCTAGTTGCATATCACCACATGAACCATCATTTGCAAACATCAACAAGCGCGAAGAAAAATAGTCGCCCCACAACAGTGCAGGTGCATCATTTCCAAGCAGATCTACAAATGCAAACGCATTGGCACCGTGCAAAATTTCATCTGAAGGTTTCTTTGTACTACCGCCGGTGACGATAAACAAATCCTGAAACCGCTCCGTTTCAAGTTGGAATATCGGCGTTTCGTCGACGTCAAATCCAACGAGTGAATAAAAGCTGACTGTGCCAGCGACGTCACCGAGGAGCATATCGATATCGCTATCACAATCGACATCGAAAAAGGAAGGAAACGAGTTGATATCACCGCGAATTGGTGTACTTGCGTTATCCGTAAGTTCGACAGCATCGAGAAACTCGGGTGTCTCAGAAGTGCCGATATTTTGTGAATATGTCACAAAACCTTGACGATTCCCACGAAACAGATCTTGATCTCCATCATTATCAATATCCGCAAAACGAAACCAGTTGGGAATGTCGAGATTCTCGTATTGCATCGTGCGCAACTCGTAGCTCATGGTTGCTTGAGAAACACATTCATAGAAAAGCAATCGACCTTCAGACTCCTTTTGAAAGACATCATCGTCGCCATCACTATCCATATCAACCAGCTGAAATTTATATGTACTAAAACCACCTGTGAGTGGAAAAAGCACAGTGTTTTGTGGAGTATTCACAAACTCGATACCGCGATCAATCTGCTGCCACTGAACATCTTGAGCCCACATGGGTCTGGTTGCGAGCAAGAGGAGCAAGAAGAGTGTGTAGTTCCTGCATTTCATCTACTGCACCTCTGTCGTGAACACGGTATCAGCCATCGTAAACACCGGGATGTTGTCTACGAGTTCGGGCATACCAATGTGGCGCAACAAGTACGGAGGAAATGGACGTATGAGCACCTCGGCGTGAACATTGACAGTAGTTCCTGGCTCAACAAGATAATCCACTCTGAAATCAGATGAGTGTGTGGCAAACGCTTCGATAAGGTGAAGGTCAGCGTCTTCAGCCTCCCAGAAGAACAGTGTTTTTTCACCTCCTGAAAACGCCTCTCCCCGAAAGAGCGTCAAGTTTGTATCAATCGGCAATTGATTCTCTTTCACGAAAACACTTCTTTCGGTCAGCAGATCCATGTTCGGATCCAGCAAGCCTGTAGCAAACACTGTGTCTCCCGTTTGCGTCGTAACCACTAAACGAATCCACATTTCCCGGTCATATGTAGAACCGGATGGCACGGAATGGCCGGTTTTGTCATTGGTAATTTGTACGTTCACGCTGTGACTGTTGGGGGCTTGAAAGTTGGCCTCCACTTGCAAAGAAATAGCATTGCGCATCAGCTCCGCCACAAGTTCTTTGGTTTTCTCTGCTTCTGGGAAGTCAGTCAACGGCACATCAAGCCCCACAAATCGGTGTGAATGTACTTCTCTCTCTGGTCCTCCCACTGCCGCAAACCCAATGTGCGACGGCATGTGACAGTCTTGACACTCGAGTCCCATGGCTTGATACGGCGACTCATCCCATTCTGTGTTCGTGCGTTCGGCAAGAAAACCAGAAACACTTTTCAGGTCGTGACATGCTGCACAAGACTGAGACTTTGAAATGCTACGAGAGAACACTGAAGCATGCGCCGACGTGAAAATAGGGTCTTCAATCGGTCCGCGCATTGTAGAATCTAGGTGTAGAGCATGTACACCTTCTCCTCTTGTTGAAGAGGAACCCTTGTGACAGACCTCGCAAGAAACGCCAGCACGTGCAGGTGCACTGAGTACGTCTGGCACTACGCCATCCACAATCTCTCCAGTGAGAACACCGCCAGGTGAGTGACACTGAAAACAGTAATTGCCAAGTTCTGGATTTCGCTCTCTTCCAATATCGTGTAGTCGAAAGAAAATTGGGTCTGTCATGGCATACGCATGCATTGAGCTCTGCCATTCTTGTGCGTGAACTGGGTGACACGTAGCGCAAGACTGAGGATCTGAGAGCATGGCTTTGTACAATTCAGTTGAATCCGTACTGTGTGGCGGCTCTACTGGTTCGAGTTTGGAGCAGCCAACGAAAACAACTATCGCGGCCGAAAAAGTCGTCAACACACGAAGTATGTGCCTTACAGAATACACTATCTCCACGCTGAAGTCATACCGGATCCGAAGTCACCTATCTCAATAACTTTAATAATCAAGCCAGTTGTTGCATCTATTTGGCACACTGTTCCAACAAACTGATTGACTTGTTCTCCATTGCGATATAGCGGTATTCTCGGTTCGTATGTTCCGCCTACATTTCTGCTCGACACATACACATAGTCGAGTGTCTCAAATGTTGCAATGCCATGCGGTTCCGAGAGTCCATTGCCTGCTACAGTGTATTCTACTTGGCCATCGGTATCGATGCTATTCACTGTGTTGTCACCATTGTTCCCCACCCACAAGGTTGTGCCGAGAAACGCCGGATGCCAAGGACGCGCACCAACATCAACTGTATGTAGAAGCTGAGCATTTTCGCCTGCTAAACCATACATGCTTATTCTGTTTCCCATTTGGCCAGATACAGCCAACATTTCATTCCCATACACGGTCATCGCTACAGGGCCGGCATTGCCTGCAAACTCGAATGTTTGCACATCACCAGTACCCACATCGATATTGTGAATGAGTCCAGCAGGAAGACTAGCTGTAAAAAGGCGCTGAGCATTTTCAGTAAAAGCTATGCCGTGATTCACCTTCGTACCAACGTCAATCGTACCACCATCTGTGAACAAAGCTGGTTGCATTGTGGATTGTTCAAGGACAACAACAGAGTACAATTCGGCATCAGGGTTCATAAAACGAGAGATCGCTAGGAGTCCGTTTTTTGCACTCATCAGTGCTGGGATTTCCATATTGTACGAGGCTACAACCTCTCCCTCAAACGTAACTTTGATGACTTCATTGGCAGCAATCAGCGATACAAAAAAGAAGTTCCCGTCATCCGAAACAACCACATCATGCGGCTTATCACCGCGGCTGTATCCCCACTTTGTGATGTCGTAACTGCGTACAATGTTGCCACTAGCGGCATCGATGGCTTGAATCGAACCATCATCTTGAGAGCACACCATCGCGAGTTGCCCAACCGGTTCATACAATACATCACCGAGATCGTTCTTTGCACCCTCATCGATCCACCTATTGAGGAAATGCACAACATCCATATCGACAATTGTACTGCCGTCTTGAAGTTGGTGGGTTCCATCATACGACTCTGTTAGTACACGCGTCAGTCGCGACATATTCGTATCAAAGGGTACAACAGCATTGCCGTGCCAGGAGTTTTCTTGGACGCCAAACCACAATTCTAAGTCCAAGTCTGCATCAGCATTGTCACCAGCGTGACATGAAATACAATTGGCATCAAAAATTGGCTGAATATGCTGCGAGTAGACTATTGTATCAATCGAGGCATAGTCAACAGGTGTGGGACTAACGGGATCGTCTGAGCATGAAAGTACAAGACCAATGCTCAGCACGAGTATGGGAATAAGCTGACGATGTTTCACAGGAAGTTCCAGATTGTTGACAAGGTTGCAATTGCTAGAAGAAGAGACTCTTCTTCTACATTCTCTAAAATACTAGATGGTTTGTTAGTCACCAATAGACAAATTTGTGCGTAGGCTCTACCACCTCACAACGATACACACTATCTGAATCACAAGTTTAGGTTAAATACTCTCACCTTTGCACTAAAAATGGAACAGTATAACTGCGGCTGCGTGTTTGCACTTTCAAAAAATACATGCCGCTGTCAAACTCTCGTGTTGAAAACAGTAGAGCAGTGGAAAGACTTGAATTTGTTTCACCAAAGTCTCGCTCCAACAACCGTTGTCCCGATGCATTGTAGATTTGAATCAAGACTATATCGCTGACATCATCTTCGATTTCTATTCTTGCTTCGTTTGAAACCGGATTTGGAACCAACAGCACTTTATGAGTTTCGTTTCCCTTTGTATTTCCTTCGGTATAGGTGATTTCAACATCATCGAGTACCACAATGCTCGGGTCGTCAAACATTGGATTAAAAGCGCCGTTGCGCGAATCTCTGCAAAGGAACCGAACAGCGACTGAAGTTGACTGTAGAGATTGGTCCAAATCAATTTCAACAGTCCGCAATACTTTCCCGCTGGTTGTGTCGCCCATCCAGACGGTTTCCCATGTTTGTGCACCGTCTTGTGAGATTTGAACAAGAAACTGACAATCTTCAGCATACTGCTTGAACAGATACTTAAAACGAATCGTATTAAATGGCGTCTCCACCGCTCGCAATATGGGGCTCTCAAATACAACTTGTCCGTCACCTACTAAGCCCATCCCAACATTCACATTTGGATACGGCACACCTCCGACACTTCCCTCTGATTCGACGCCGAGAAAATCAAGAGTCCGTATGAACCAGAAAATACTGTTGTCGACGTCTCGTTGGGAAAATGGACTATAACTCCAGTTCTTGTACGAGATTGTTTCAAATGTCTCGTAACAAGATGAGACATATGGCAATTCAACGCTGACAGAATCATTGGCTTCAGAAAAGCTGACAACGAGAGTGTCTGAAACAAAGTCACAAGGGTTACTAGTTGATACCTTGTACTCCCCATCCGCCAAGTGTACGTCAATTGAACCACTTGCTTCAGTTGTCAAGAAAAGCTTTTCTTGTGTTTGCATACTCTCGACCGTCACACGAGCACCTTGGACTCTATTGTCAAACTCGTCAACAAGACTAACTTCCAAAACATTCAATCCGAATTGCGGCAATTCAATGTCTAGGAAGACAGTATCGGCTCCAGTGGTCAAATCAACTTCCATTTCAACTGCCTGATAGGCATCGTGTTGAAATCTGAGTGTCAGTTCTTCTTTGGGGACCCTCTTGAGAACTGTTCCGTCAATACCAGATGTGTTCACAGTATTCCCTATGCCTTGAGGCGCAACGACATCCATCCTAACTTGGGAGAGCTTGCTACCTGAAGGAGTTGTAACAGTAGCATGAACATATACCGTTTTCAAGTCTGGGAGAACATCTAAAACGAACAATCCATGAGTTTTATCACTAACGAGAATGTTACCGCTGGGAAGATTCGAGTACACTCCCCATGCACCTTGCCACGGTCCTTCCCGCGTGTAGTTATCTTCCGGATACGTATCATACTTGGCAACTTCAACAGGGTGTGAAAGGTCAGAAATATTCAAAACCTTCAGACCATCATAATAAGCAGAAACATACACCAATGTATCTGAAAACATGACATTGTGCGGGACGCAATTGGGACCAACAAAATACCTTGAAACTAGCTCGGGTGCATCTACACTTGTGACGTCCCAAAAAGTTACGTACCCATCGCGCGTCTCATCTGCCATCACTAGCGTATTGCCATCATCTGACAACCAAACCGCGTGGCTCTCACCAGAAGTATACCTAGTCTTGGAAACGAGCTTCGAGTCTTGAACTTCGTGAATATCATAGATCTGAAGTTCGCCCTCAAAAAATGAACATCCATAAATATATGGTGACCGAACATAGGCGTCGTGCCAATAAGTATTACCAATTTCAGTTACGAACGCGGGGTTAAGAGGGGTATTGAGATCATATGCAAAGGCTGAGGCCTGATGATCGTCTACTCCTATGAGCCACAACAATTTTGATTCGACATCTACAAAACAATTGTGAAAATAACCATTTCCAAAGGGCAACTTCAACTTGCGAACTAGGCTTTGGTTTTGGGTACCAACAAGCTTGAGATCGATAACCCACAACTCTCCATGTGAAGAAATTGGCCCCCTATCTAAGACTACATACAAGTAGTCTCCAAAGGACTTCATGTCTCTCCAGGTTGTAAACTCACCCAAATACCGTTCTACTTCAATTGGGTTTAGCGGATCCGTGACATCAACAATAAAGACACCTTCTTCACCTCCCAACACTGCGAATTCAAGGCCATCATATTCATAGCCCCACACATCATTGTAGCCCGTAGAAATATTGTCGGGAACAAAACTGGAGAGCAAATGAACATTGTGAGCCAATTCATGTGTAGGCTGCGCGAACAGCTTTCCACCGCCGAGAAGTATCAGCAGAAAACAACAAGTGATAGCAACAGGCATACCCTTTCCAATTATTGTTGAATAAAGACTTTTGCTGTGAGTGTCTCAGTTTCAGTCTGAACAGTCAGTATATACATACCACTTTCGTGCCCTTGTACATTGAGAACAACATGACTATCGCCGTTCTCAACTGGGAATTGAAGTACACTCTTTCCCAATGTATTTGTCAGGGTCAGACTGCGAACGTTCAGCTCTTGCGCATTCCAAGAAACATGAAGCCTTTCATGAGTTGGATTGGGAAAGGCTGCAAAAGAGACAGGCGAGTTGTTGAGTTCTTCACTATCGGCTGAGGTCAAATCTCGCGCCGAAACAATTGCCACTTCATCGATGATTGCGTACGAAGGTCTGCGCACGAGGAAAGACTCATTGCCTTCGCGATCATTTTCAGAGTTGATCCATCTCACTTTCATTGTTGAAGTAATTTCGATTTGGTCAAGTGGGATCTGAACGAGTTCCCATTCAGTGTCAATTGCTTCTGTTTGCGTAAAAATTGTTGTCCATGTTTGACCATTATCATTCGACACCTGCACCGAGAGTGTATCGTCTGCGGTTAGGTTTTCATCAAAATTGATGGGCAGGTAGAACTTATAAAACTCAAGCGCAGGTTCTTCGAGAGCCAAACCATTAAACGGAGGTGTTGTTAATGCTGCAGCACCCACGCGAGCGCGCGAAAACATGATTGCGCCAGCGTTGCCAAATGGATCAAGGTTGTCATAGCCGGGTACTTGCGGTTCATTTGTGAACAGAAGCTCCCATTCATTGTCATCGGTATCACCTTTCAATTCCTCGTCAACAAAGCTCCATCCTTTTAAGTCAAAAGATGCGAAACTCTCGAAATATCCGAGTTGAACGACCAGTGTTACTTCTATTGTTCCTGCTTCCGTGACTTGTAAAAACTTGCCTGATGAACGGACGCCCCAATGCTCTTGCACTTGGACAGTGTATTCGTCTTCAACAAGCACCGTATACACCTTTCCCTGGTCGTCAGTGCGGCGCAAATCGTTCCAATCGTCGATCATCGAGATGAACTCTACATCAATCGAAGGTATCGGATTGCCACATGTGTCTTCTACGGTGACTATAACTTGCGCCTTTTCCAATGGCTGCAGATACATGTCTTGCTCAACAACGCTTCCGGCAGTAACGGCAAGATCAACAGCCTCGTCCGGAATATAACCGCGCTTGCTGTACTCCAGATCTACATTGTCGGGGCGCGTTGGATATGTATACGCTCCATCTGCTCCGACAATCATTTGCGTTTGCCCTAAATAGGCTGGTGTGTTGGTGCGGTTGATTTGTACGCCTGACAACGGTTCGTTGGTTTCACTATCGTACACAGTCCCTGTTACCACGCCGCCGCGTTGATCTCTGTCGAACCCTACGACTACCAAGCCATATGTCATGTCGCTAATCAAGATATTCCCTGATGGTAGGAACGGGTATGTGCCCCATGCGCCATCAAAACCTTGATCACGGGTATAGTTGTCGTCTAGGAATGAATCGTAGTGAGCGATTTCAAACGGTGCATTGCGGTCGGATATATCGAGAATCTTTAGCCCGTCATTGTAATAACTCACATAGGCGTGATTTCCGTCGATAAATGCATTGTGAGGCATTGCATTGAATCCGGGGTGGTATGTACCGGTGATCTCAGGAGCCTCTTTGTCTGTCGTGTTCCAAAAATGTATTGGAGCTTCGTTGTACTCATCTGTTGTTATCAGAAAACTGTTGTCTGCAGTCGCCCAACCATTGTGTGTAAAAGCACCGGCATATGGGGTTTCAGACAGCATTACCGGGTTGGCAATGTCGGTAACATCCATTATTTGTAGTGCTCGCTTGTAAATAGCAAAGCCAAAAGCGATGTTGTCTTTCACATATACGTCATGCCAGTATTCGCCTTCATATCTACCTACAATTTCCGGTTCTTCGGGATTTTCTAAGCTGAGAACAAGAGCTTGACGGTACTCGCGTCCGCCCACTAGCCACAAATATCCATTTTCATCGATATAGCAGTTGTGAACGCGGCCATCTCCCATTTCCTCACGGAAAGTATTGACCAATACCGGTTCGCCATCCGGAAGTGCCGAAAGGTCTATAATCTGCAATCCAGGTTCCTCAAAACCATCGTCGTTGGCATCGTGAACAACATAGGCGTAGTGCCCCCAAGTTTTGATATCGCGCCACAGCGAGTACGGGCCTTGCACAAATCCTTTCACAACGGGGTGAACCGGGTCGGTGACGTCAACAACGCTGGTACCAGAAAAGGCGGCGACGAGGGCATACTCGCGGCCATCTGCCACATATCCCCAAATATCATTGTATCGGTCACCCTCAACAGGCTCTATGTTCGAAAGAAATTCAAGATTGCTGAGTCGTTCCGCTTCTGGTTGTGCGAATGCTACAGTTGATGTTGATACAACAAAGAGAAGGAAAAGAATGAATTTGTTTGACATGTCAAACGCCCTCGTTTGAGAAATTTTTTAAGTAAACCATAAAGATAAGACATTCTGAAACACTAAGACGTTACATTGAGCTTTGATTTGCATACTGTATCTTTGTACGAGTTTCCTTTACGCTGAACTGCAAAACACTGAAATCATGGCAAAAAATAAGTCTCTGTACTCTCCATCTCTCCTTCCCTCACTCTCCTCAGCTGCTTCTCAAGCACTGCTCGAGCTCAAGAGAAAGAAGCGCGTGTCTGTGAAACAGCTTCACGGTGCCCTTGTAACATTGTTTGTGCGACAAATTGCCAGCAAACACTCAGGGTTTACGCTGATGGTGACGGAAGACAGCAAAATTGCTGAACAGTACTATTCGGACTTTGTTGATAGCGGCGACACCGTGTGTTTGTTCGCTGAAACACATCGGCACAATATTCTCAACGAGAACGAAGGCGATACTGTCTTTGCTGGCGTGACAGACGCAATTCGGACGATGAGCAGTGAACAGAGCGGTATCGTTGTAGCTTCTGCAAAAGCGTTGGGATTCGCTATTCCTCCGCTTCACGACATTCGCAACAATATGTTCACGTTTAAGGTCGGTGAGACAACCGCTTTTGCCGACTTTATCGACTTGTTGGTGATGAATGGATTTAATCGGTTGGACTATGTTTCATCGGTGGGTGACCTGGCAGTTCGCGGAGGGATTGTTGATATATTCCCGCCGGGGATGGACAACCCCATACGCTTTGAGTTCTTTGGTGACGAAATCGATTCTATTCGCGAATTCGACCCTCTCTCGCAACGCTCTATACGTGAGATGGAATCAGCAACAATTATCAGTCACATGTATCGGTCCGACGCCGGTGAATTGACCGCTGACATATTTGACTATTTGGACGACAACACGCTCACTGTTGTCGTTCAGCCAGACGGCATTCTACGCGAGCTGAAGGCAAGTCAAGAATCGACATTAGAGCAATTGCAACAACTCAAACGCGTTGAAATCAATGGATTGGGAAAGGCCAACATTTCTGTTGAATGTGAGGCTCAGCCCGATTTTAATGCGAGCGTGAAGATTCTGGCAGAAGATCTTCAGAAACGCATTGAAGCTGGTTTTACCTGTTTCATTGCAGCTGACACAAAGATTCAGTTGACTCGGATGCGAGAACTGATTGAGACGGCGTTTCACCAATTGTCTGAAGAGCCGCAAACCGATGAGCTCGAACCAACAGACACGCATGGTCATTTTGATCCTGATATTGCTTTTGCGGCACTAACATTCATAGAAAAGAGTATTGCGGGCGGTTTTGTTGTTGAGAGTGACAAGGTGTGTTTGTTTACAGAACACGGAATTTTTCAGCGTCGGCAAGGCACCAGAAAGAGTCAAAGCAGCTCTGGAAGCTTGTCGATACGGGAGTTTCAGCAGCTTAAGCGCGGAGATTTAGTTGTTCATATAGACAAGGGAATTGCCCGATTCGACGGGTTGGAAACCATTGAAGTTGGCGGGCAAAAACAAGATTGTGCTCGCTTGATTTTTAGTGGTGAAGACAAGATGTACCTGCACATGAACTATGTGAATCGATTGCAAAAGTACAGTTCTGAAGAGGGAGCAGCTCCGGTGCTTAGTCGTCTCGGTACAAAGGAATGGGAACGCAAAAAGGCTCGTACAAAGAAGAAATTAAAAGACATTGCCCGCGACCTCATCAAGCTTTATGCAAAGCGAAAAGCGGTGCCGGGATTTTCCTACCCTGCTGATACGTTGTGGCAAAAGGAAATGGAGGCGTCTTTCATGTATGAAGATACTCCCGACCAAATGACGGCCACGGTCGACGTGAAGAAAGACATGGAGCAGCCTACTCCCATGGATCGACTTGTATGCGGCGATGTAGGTTTTGGCAAAACTGAAGTTGCAATTCGCGCTGCATTTAAGGCTGTTCAAGCTGGTAAGCAGGTAGCTGTGCTTGTCCCGACAACAATCTTGGCACAGCAGCACTACTCGAGTTTTTACGATCGGCTACACCGTTATGCTGTTAACATCGATGTCATATCGCGTTTCCGAACAAAAGCCGAGCAAAAAGATATTCTCGCGAAGCTCAAAACAGGAGAAGTTGACATACTCATTGGAACGCATCGACTCTTGAGTAAAGACGTGAAGTTTCGCGAACTCGGTCTGCTCATCGTGGATGAAGAACAACGCTTTGGTGTTTCGGCAAAAGAAAAGCTACGTGAAAAGCGCGTTAGTGTGGACACGCTCACGCTCACTGCCACGCCTATTCCACGTACACTCAATTTTTCGTTGATGGGTGCAAGGGACATTAGCCAAATTAACACTCCTCCTACAAATCGCATTCCTGTTGAAACCGAGGTTGTTGTTTGGAACAACGACAAGATTGGTATGGCCATAGAACGTGAGCTCGCGCGTGATGGCCAAGTATTTTTCGTTTCTGACCGCGTGCAAGACTTAGAAGACATAGCCGCGAAAGTCGTAGAAATTGTGCCAGAAGTACGCTACGGCATTGCTCATGGAGGGATGTCTGCAAAAGAAATCGAGCGTGTCATGGAAGCGTTCATGGAGCGTAAACTCGATGTGTTGTTTGCCACAAAAATCATTGAATCCGGCATTGACATTCCGAATGTCAACACAATGTTTGTAAATCGCGCACAGAATTTTGGTTTGGCAGAACTGTATCAATTGCGCGGACGTGTAGGCCGCTCAAACATTCAAGCTTGGTGTTATTTGTTGATTCCACCGACCCACATGGTATCTCGAAAAGCACTCAGAAGGCTACAGGCTGTTGAAGAGTTTACCGACTTAGGTTCTGGATTTAAACTGGCAATGAGAGACCTAGAAATCCGCGGGGCCGGCAACTTGCTTGGAGCCGAGCAAAGCGGGTTCATTGCTGATATGGGATTTGAATTGTACCACAAGATTCTTGACGAAGCAGTTGATGAATTGAAAGCAGAAGAGTTTGCAGATGTATTCTCAACTCAGAGTGAAGATGGCAGCGAACTACTTATTAAAAATCTCGACATCACTGTCACCCTTCCAGGCGCTGCACTGATCCCACCAGCGTACATCAATTCGGATGTAGACAGATATGAGATGTATAAAAAGCTGTACAGTTGCACTGAACAAGAGGAATATGATCAAATCAAAGCTGAACTACTAGATAGATTTGGCAAGTGGCCGAGTGAAGTCGATACACTTCTCGAAGCCATTCGAGTAAGAATGTCAGCTATTCCACTGGGCTTTGAGAGCGTCAACATATCTGCATCAAGCATGACAATCGAACTTCCTGCGGAAGAAAACGAGAGCTACTACAACACGATGTTCCAACCAATTATGGACACAGTTCTCGCCATCCCAGGAAGCAAAATTCAACCACGTGGTAAAAAGGTGTACATGGTATTGCCTTGCAAGGGCATTGATCACGCACTCGACACACTACAACGTGTTCGCGAAAACGTGGTTGCGAAACTCCGCGTTACCGCCGTTAGCTAGTTTCTTGCCCAAATACGTGTGCGTTGGAATGGACGGAATGGACGAAATGGACACAATGGACGAAATGGACACAATGGACGGAATGGACTGGAGAGTTCGCACCCGACAGGGTGCAACCATTGAGCTTCATGCACCTACTTCACAACAACCGTTGCGCTGCAGGCAGTGCCTTTTGAATCTGTAACAACTAGTTGGTAGGTTCCTTGTGC
>JAUHYX010000027.1 GCA_030426285.1 bacterium | reverse complement strand
CAAACCTACGGGAGACGGGGCACAACCTTACGGGAGACGGGGCATGCCCCGTCTCTACAATTGTTTCATTACATGTTGGGTTTGAGGATCGGATGCGCTTGATGCCCGCTAGGGCATAGTTTCTTAGCCTAGGGTGAACGAGCTTGGGATTCGTGACCCAGGGTTATGCTCGCAGGGCTCGCTCACCCTGGGCTACTACATTTCACCGCTATGCGGTGATTCCTACGATGAATCACTCATTGAAACAAGCATTCTGTTCGTAGAGACGTGACGCGCCGCGTCTCTACATTCCGCCTAATCATTTGTATATTTGTGCTCTTCCTTCATTACTCTTGTGAGATGAAATGAACACGTTTGAATGTATACTAACTGAGAAGCGCGACGATGGGATTGGGGTGATCCAACTCAATCGTCCGGATAAACTCAATGCTCTGAGCTTGCAACCCATGGTTGAGCTCGTGGAGGCGTTTGAGGGGTTTGACAACGACAGCGACGTACGCTGCATCGTCATTCACGGCAACAAAAAAGCGTTTGCTGCCGGCGCGGACATCACCGAGATGGCTGATGCTACGGCAATTGACATGCTTTCCCGAGATCAATTCACACGCTGGGAGCGCATCCGAAAAATCAAAACTCCAACTATTGCTGCGGTTTCGGGATTCGCCCTCGGTGGTGGTTGTGAGCTCACGATGATTTGCGATATGATTGTCGCGTCGGACACAGCGCGTTTTGGACAACCTGAAATCAAAATAGGCGTTATGCCAGGTGCCGGTGGTACACAACGTCTCACACGCGCTGTCGGAAAGGCACGTGCCATGGAAATGGTGCTCACTGGTGACATGATTTCAGCTACAGAAGCGTATGAAGCTGGCCTTGTCAATAAAGTTGTGCCTGTAAACGTGTACTTCGAAGAGGCCATTTCTCTGGCCAAACGCGTGGCGACCATGCCTCCGGTTTCAGCCAAACTCGCAAAAGAATCGGTGCTCAAGGCTTTCGACACAACCATTGAATCGGGCATGGAATTCGAACGCAAAAACTTCTATTTGTTGTTTGCAACAGAAGACAGCAAAGAAGGAATGCAGGCCTTTGTAGAAAAACGCAAACCTGAATGGAAAGGAAAATAAGATGTACGATACTATCCTCTATGAAGTAAAGAATGGCGTTTTAACGATCACGCTCAATCGCCCAGATGTGTTTAACGCCTGCAATGAACAACTTACAACCGACCTGCAAGCAGCTCTCGATGCCGCCAAAGATGACGATGAAGTTCGCTGCGTTGTTCTCACAGGTGCTGGAAGAGCGTTTTGTTCTGGACAAGACCTTAAAGAAGCTCCTACCGGCGATGGTAAACGCTCACTCGCGGATTCCCTGCGACGCCGCTACAACCCTATCATCAAACGTATTACCGAGTTGCCAAAACCAGTGATTGCCGCTATTAATGGTGCCGCTGCAGGTGCTGGACTCTCCCTGGCTTTGGCTTGCGATATGCGCATCATGAGCTCGCGCGCCAAGTTGGTTGAAGCGTTTATTGGGATTGCTCTGGTGCCGGACTCGGGTGCAACATATTTCTATCCGCGTATGCTCGGATACAGCAAGGCGTTTGAATATGCGACCCTCAACAAGCCCATGACTGCCGAAGCGGCTCTTGCTTGCGGGATGGTCAACGAAGTGGTTTCCCCAGATGTGCTGAACACAGCGGTGCAGAAGCTCGCGAGTACATTTGCGAAAGGCCCAACGCAGACATATGGTTTTGTGAAGCACATGCTTCAACGCGGTATGACGGCTGATCTCGACACCATGCTCGAGATGGAAATCGACTATCAACAACGCGCTGGTGAAAGTCACGATTACACCGAAGGTGTACAAGCATTTGTTGAAAAACGCGCACCTGAATTCAAAGGAAACTAAACATGAGTATTTCAACAATCGGTATTTGTGGTGCTGGGACTATGGGACGCGGCATTGTGCTCGCCGCGATCCAAAACGGATTTGATGTTGTCTTGTGGGATATCAGTGCAGATGCACAGGAACCTGCAGAGAAGTATATACACGGACAGCTAGACAAAGCAGTACAACGCGGTAAAATGACAGCGGATGGCGCAGAAGAGGCAAAAACGAAAGTTACTTTCACAACTTCCCTGGCAGATATGTCGAATGCAGACATTGTCATAGAAGCCGTGCTGGAGCGCAAAGATGTTAAGGACAAACTGTTCTCTGAGCTCGAAGGCATTGTTTCCGAAGACACCATTCTCGCAACAAATACTTCATCGATTTCCGTGACCGTGCTTTCACGCGTACTGAAACATCCAGGACGATTTGTTGGCATGCACTTCTTTAATCCGGCTCACATTATGAAATTGGTAGAAGTGATCCGCGGCGCGCGTACCGAAGAAACTGTCGTTCAACAAACTGTAGAGTTGGCTGAGAAACTCGGTCGCAAGCCTGCCATTGCACGCGACGTGCCCGGGTTTATTGTCAATCGCGTGGCCCGCAACTACTACAATGAAGCCATGCGTATTTGTACCGAAGGTGCAGCTGAAGTTGAGCAGGTTGACAAAGTCTTAAAAGGCGTTGGCTTTAAGATGGGACCATTTGAATTGATGGATTTAATAGGTGTCGACACAAACTACGAAGTAACTGTCTCTGTTTGGAATCAGTACCTGCAAGAGCCGCGCTTCACGCCGAGCTTGATGCAGCAAGAAGCTGTGGCAGCCGGCATGCACGGTCGCAAGTCCGGAGAAGGATTCTACAAGTACTAATACTGGAAAACAATGGTAGTCCAACAAAGAGCCATGCACAAACGTGTATTGGCTCTTGCTGTTCCTAATATTCTCTCGAATATCTCAGTTCCGTTGCTCGGAGCTGTAGACACCGCCTTAGCCGGTAATTTGTCTGAAGCTCACTTTCTTGAAGCTGTTGGTACCGGTGGTGCAATTTTCGGTTTCTTTTATTGGGGGCTCGGGTTTCTTCGCATGGGAACAACCGGAATGACAGCCCAGGCGTATGGCGAACGAGACGATGTAAAACAACTACACATACTCGTGCGAGCCCTTCTCGTAGCGCTCTCAATTGGTGCGTTTGTATTCCTGTTTGCAGAATTGATTGCCGATGTAGGTTATGCAATTTTTGAAGTCCCGCCACTGAGCGAGCAGTACGGCCGCGACTATCTGCTCATTCGCTGTTTGGCCGCCCCAGCAACTCTCAGCATCATGGTCATGCAAGGCTGGTTTCTCGGCATGCAAAACTCGCGCATTCCCCTCTACCTCACACTTATTGTCAATGTTGTGAACATTGGCTTTTCAGTTCTGTTTGTACACGAACTCGGAATGCAATCCAACGGTATTGCTTGGGGCACTGTGATAGCGCAGTATACAGGCCTAGCTTTTGCAGTGGCAATGTACTTGCGCTACTTCGTGACAGATGCAAAAGTGTCGCGAGAACGCGTACTGAATATCGAGGAACTCAAGCGTTTTTTCAGCGTCAATTCAGATATTTTTGTGCGTTCTATGTGCCTCGAAGCAACGTATCAGTTCATGCTGATTCAGGGTGCAAAACTGGGTGAATTTACATTGAGCGCTAATTTGATATTGCTCAATTTTTGGACGTTTATCGCGTATGGCATCGATGGCTTTGCCTATGCCACTGAGAGTCTAACTGGCAGATACATTGGCGAGCGCAACCGTCCCAAACTTTACAATGCCATCAAAGTGTGTTTTGTGTGGAGTATGGCATCAGCAGGAGTGATGGCTCTCGTGCTGTGGCTAGGCATGGATGAGTTTTTGGCACTATTTACGAACAATAATGATGTGCTTCTCACAGCATCTGAGGTTGCGGTGTGGACGATTGTTGCTCCACTCATTAGTGCTGTTTGTTTTACATGGGATGGCGTGTTTGTAGGTGCAACGGCAACAAAACAGATGCGCAACTCGATGATTTTCAGTACCATATTTGTGTATTTTCCGGTGTACTACTTCACACATGATGCGTTGGGAAATCATGCCTTATGGCTTGCCATGACAGCATTTATGGTGAGTAGAGGAGCGACGATGAGTGCATATGCAAAGCCGACTATTTACACGCCAAAAGTGTTGCAAACCCAATGAAAACTCTCTTGTACATATCCCGACGATTCAGTAAGGGTAAAAAGCGTGGTTCTTTGCTCTCAACCGCTTCAATTGTTTCTGTAGCAAGTGTTGCCGTAGGTACGCTAGCCGTCATTGTCTCCATGGCAATACTCGCGGGGTTTGAGGACACTTTTGAACGTGCGGCAAGTCAGATGAATGCACACATCACGGTTCGCACACACAATGGCGCAGTTAGTAAAAATGCCCGCGATCTGCAAAATGAGATAGCAAATGTTGTAGGTGTTGAACATGTGCACGCAAACTTACATGTAGATGCACTCATAGAGATTGGTGAGAGAACGGCTGGAGTGCGCATTACTGGAATCGACAGTACACGTTATGTACGCGGCGGACTCGCCACCAACATACAAACTGCGACGAGAATTCCTCCGTACAGTCTTGTGCTCGGACGTCCTCTAGCCGCAGCACATTCGATTAAACGATCAGACGACGTGGTGGTATTGGCCATGGATAGTCATTCTTCTCCTGTTATCGATCTTTGTGCGGTGCATGACATTTACTCAACTGGTTTTAGTTCGCAGGACAAACTGCAGGCTTTTGCCGACATTGAGTACGTTCGCGAACTCGCCTCCCTGCCTCTAGATGCAGCACATAGTTTTAGTGTTTATGTCGACGCAACAGCGAACGTGGATTCGCTCTCGTGGCAGATTCAACGGGCACTTGGTTATCCGTGGCTTGCTATGACGGCTGTAGAGGAAAATGCGGCGGTGTTTGCTTGGATTGATTTACAAAAGGAGCCCATTCCAATTGTCTTAGGGTTGTTGTGCTTGGTTGCGGCTGGCACAATCGCGGCATCTATGTTTATTCTGGTTCTCGAGAAGGTCTCTTCGATAGGAACGCTGCGCTCTTTTGGGGTGTCTCAAGCGCAAATTCGCTGGCTGTTTTTGTTGCAAGGGCTCTCTTTCGGATTGCTCGGCAATGCTATCGGTGTGGGCATGGCTTTCTCGTTTTCAGTTCTACAGCAACAATTCAAACTGATTTCGCTCGATGCATCGGTGTACTATCTGGACGCCTTACCTGTAACGATTGATCCGTTGCATTACATTGTAGCTGTTTTCGCTTCATTGCTAGTGTGCGGCAGTATGTCATTGCTACCTGCATTCGCCGGCGCTCGCATCGACATTGTTGAAAGCCTGAGATTCAAATAAAATAAGCAGTGCGCGTTTGTACTGCACACTGCTTCTTTCACATTTCTCAATTGCGATGCAGCCTATTTCACAACAGCTGCAACACCTTGAATCTGGTACACTTTTTCTGGACCAGTTACCGTGCTTGCGTCAAATGCCTCACCCTTTTCTTCAGCCAAATGTTTGTGGTATTCGATGGCTTCTTCCTTAGTGAGATCAAATGTGTATACTTCCCCTTCAACTGTTGCCATCTTGCCTTTGCAGTCTTGCGGGAACACAATTTCACCGTCCTTCACCTTCACCTTGATCTCTTCGCCGTTCTCGTCCTTCACCTTAATCCAGCAACCCGCCATTGGGCACACATCGGTGATCTCACCAGTCACCTGCACGTTCTTACCAACCCACGCATCTGGCTCAGCGTTGAGTACTGCGATTTCGGCATGATCAAAGTTTTGCAGTGCTACTCCGTACACTCCATCTGCGGACTCACCACTAGGTTCATCTGTTGGGATTTCAGACACTTCATCTGTCGGCTCTTCGAACATCATTTCTGAAGCCTCGCTGGCTTGCTCTTCACTCGAGCAAGAAGTCAACACCGGCAATGCACCGATCGGCAGGCATAAGCCTAAAACCAATAGGCGTTTCATAGAATTCAATTGCATACAAACCTCATATATTAAAACTGGTTGATACTCAACAACACAAGCGTGCAGGCCTCTTCGACACTTATTCCATGTGCCAACAAAGCTTCACGGGTTTCAGGACTCTCGGCACCTGGATTGAACACCACATGACGAGGTGCCATTGCCAATAGATCTTGCTCGTATTCCAGCCGGTGTTTTGGTGCAACATACACAGTCACAGTGTCTACTGGGCCTTGCACATCTTTCAATGACGGCACCACAGGAACGCCGTGAACAACTGTTTCAGTAGGATGCACGGGAACAACAATGTATCCGGCATCGAGCAATTTTCGCACGGCCTTGTTGGAATAGCGATACTCATGCGAGCTCGCGCCCAACACGACAACAGTTCGTTCTGATGGTGATACTGACATCAGCTCAATTCCATCTGAGTGCGAAGAAGATCCTCAAATGTCTCGCGACGACGAATACATGTTAGTTCGCCATTGTCTATCGCAACTTCAGCCGGACGCAATCGCGAATTGTAGTTCGATGCCATAGAAAAACCATAAGCACCGGCGTTAGAGAACGCGAGAATATCTCCCTCGCGAACCTCGCTCAAGCGTCTATCCCAACCAAATGTATCCGTTTCACAAATATATCCGACCACGGTGTAGATGCGTTGATTTCCATCGGGATTAGAAATGTTGCGAATATGGTGATACGCGTCGTAAAACATTGGTCGCAACAGATGGTTTTGTCCGGAGTTCACACCAACAAACACGGTAGCTGTTGTTTGCTTAATCACATTGGCTTTGACCAAAAACGACCCCGCTTCACTCACGAGAAATTTACCTGGTTCAAACCACAATTCTAGCTCATTGCCGTACTCTTCACAGAACTCATTAAAACGCTCCGATAATCGCTTACCCAGCGCTTCGATATCCGTAGCAATGTCATCTTCTTTGTAGGCAACTTTGAAGCCGCTGCCAAAGTCGAGAAACTCCAACTCCTTAAACGACGAGGCTGTTTCAAACAAGATTTCGGCGGCATTGAGAAACACCTCAACGTCCAGAATATCCGAGCCCGTATGCATGTGCAAGCCATTCACATGAATACCGGCTTCTTGCACAACGCGCTGAACATGACGCATTTGGTAAATAGAAATCCCAAACTTTGAATCGATATGCCCGACACTAATATGAGAATGCCCACCAGCCATTATATGCGGATTGATTCGCAAACACACCGGCACACTGCTGCCGAATTCTAAGCCAAACTGCTCGAGGATTGAGATGTTGTCAATATTGATCCGCACTCCCAACTCAACAGCTTGCTTGATTTCATCTAGTCCAACACAGTTAGGCGTATACAAAATTTCGTCGGGCTCATAACCTGCGTGTAACGCCAATTGCACCTCTTGAATAGACACGGCATCAACGCCTGCACCACATTCACGCAGCAGCTTCATAACATGAATATTCGTGAGCGCTTTGCATGCATAGTGAATTTTCAACTGAACCTTACCAAATGCTCCAGCCAAACGTTTATACTGCTCGCGAATGCGGGCAAAGTCATAGACATACAGCGGCGTGTCAAACTGCTCGGCAGCCTGAAGTAACAAGGAGTCATTCTGATGGTTCATTCTCATGCGTTCTCGCAATGGTTCAACGTATTCTATTGGAAACACAAAATTACAAAACAAAAATCGTTTCGGGAGCAGCAACAACTTTTCAAGGCAACAAACACATGCTTTTTTCGTGTTCTGTGAGTGTGTATTTTTATGCTCTTACTGTCATGTTGTTTATTCACCATCTACGCTAGCATGCTATGGACATTCAGGCTATTCAAGCTGAAATAGAAAAAGAAAGTGCGTTTGTTGGACTCCTGCGCACGGAATTGTCAAAGTCTATTGTGGGACAAGCTCACATGGTGGACAGTCTGCTGATTGCCTTGTTGTCAAACGGACATACTCTCCTCGAGGGTGTACCCGGCCTTGCAAAAACGCTGGCCATTAGCAGTCTCGCCAAGGCAGTTGATGCAAAATTTAGCCGCGTTCAGTTCACACCGGATTTGTTGCCAGCTGACTTGGTTGGCACCATGATATACAATCAGAAGCGCGAAGAATTTGCGGTTCGCCAAGGTCCAATCTTCGCCAACTTTGTACTCGCAGATGAGATCAACCGCGCACCTGCTAAAGTCCAAAGTGCTTTGCTCGAGGCTATGCAGGAACGTCAGGTAACGATAGGTGACACCACGTATCAATTGCCAAAACCATTTCTAGTTCTCGCAACGCAAAACCCGATTGAGCAAGAAGGAACGTACCCATTGCCAGAAGCGCAAACTGACCGTTTTCTGCTGAAAGTGGTGATTTCATATCCGAAGCGCGAAGACGAATTGCAGATCATTCGTCAAAACACAGCCGCAAAAGCTCCTGAACTGAACACTGTTGTACATGCAGACGCGATACTCAGAGGACGCGAGTATGTTCAAAAGGTGTATATGGACGAGAAAATTGAGAAGTACATCGTCGATATCGTGTTTGCAACGCGTGAGCCTTCTGAAAGCAAACTCGAGAAATTTGCACCACTGATTTCATTTGGTGGCTCTCCGCGCGCCAGCATTGGCCTGGCCAAAGCAGCTCGCGCACAAGCATTTTTGCAGCGCCGTGGTTACGTTATTCCCGAAGATGTGCGCGCCGTATGTCACGATGTGCTTCGTCACCGGATCGGGCTCACGTACGAGGCCGAGGCAGAAAACATAACTAGCGACGATGTGATCTCAGGCATTCTCAACACTGTTGAAGTACCGTAATGCAGACAAGTGAGTTACTGAAAAAAGTACGTCGGATTGAAATCCGAACGCGCGGCATCACCCGTCAACTTTTTTCCGGTGAATATCACAGTGCGTTTAAGGGTCGCGGGATGGCATTTAGCGAGGTGCGCGAATACCAGGAAGGCGATGAAATCCGCACGATCGACTGGAATGTTACCGCGCGCTTTGGGCACCCGTATGTTAAGGTGTTTGAAGAAGAACGCGAACTCTCGGTGATTATCGCAGTTGATGTGAGCGCTTCGGGCCTATTCGGAACAGCCAAGCAATCCAAGAAAGATCTCGCTATCGAAATTGCTGCCGTATTGGCGTTTTCGGCTATTAGCAATAATGACAAGGCCGGTTTGCTGTTGTTTAGCGACGATATTGAGCTGTTTGTACCGCCGCGCAAAGGTAAGTCGCACATTCTTCGCATCATTCGCGATATGGTCGAACACACACCGAAACGCACTCGCACGAACATCGGAGGGTCACTGCGCTACCTCACAAATGCAATCAAGAAAAAATGCATTGTGTTTGTTGTGTCTGACTTCCTTGATACCGAGTTCGAGAAAGCCCTTCGCATTGCCTCACAAAAACACGATGTCGTGGCGGTGAACCTTCAAGATCATACCGAATGGCAATTGCCAAAGGTTGGGCTTCTCGATGTGATTGATCCCGAAACACAATCCAATGCCGTGATTGATACAAGTGATGCAGCAGTTCGCAAGCAGTGGAAAAAATGGTGGCATCAACACTCCGCACACGTCACACAAACATTTCAAAAGTGTGGGGTTGACTCTATTGACTTAGATACGAATCGTCCGTGGACGAGAGAACTCATGCGCTTTTTTAAGAAACGCGAATCACGCAGATAACCCATGTACGTTGTTCAGCAATACATACCTTCTGTTACACTATCGGCTGATTCTGTTGAAGTTGGCGATCCGCTCTTGGTGTATGTCAGCGCGCAAACAGGAGACAGTCTTTTTTCGCGCAACAGTGTATTGGCATTTCAATTGACGGGGAGTGGCGACGAGCATGCGTTGTTGCATTCTCTTTCGGATTCGTCCCCTGAATCGAGCAATGACACTGCAATTGTGGTAGAATCGATGCCTCTCGACGAAGGAGTGTGGAATGTTTCCGGCATACTTTTAGTCGATTCAACCCACATACCATTGCGAGAACCTTTGTCACAACTTGTGGTGAGGGTGATGGACGTCGATACAACGCAGTCAATGCAGGATATTCACAAGCCTTATGACGGTGAATTCAACCTACTACATTACTGGCCAGAAGGTTTGGCAGTGTTGGGTGCATTGGCGCTTGTGGTAGGTGCAATAGTGTTTGCTCGCAAACGCGCGCAAGAACCCCAAAACGAGATTTCCACGCCTCCTGTTGACCCCGCGGCCAAGGTACTGGAACGCTTGAACAGTGTGAAAGAACGAGATTTGGCCCGGACTGCCTCTTCAAAAACATTCTTCTCAGAGGTATCATTCGCATTGCGCGAGTATATCGAGGCTGTTTTCGACATTCCCGCATTGGAGCAAACAACA
Source organism: bacterium (assembly GCA_030426285.1). Taxonomy (GTDB): domain Bacteria; phylum Bacteroidota; class Ignavibacteria; order Kapaibacteriales; family UBA7675; genus JAUHYX01. The sequence continues at coordinate 10,523 of JAUHYX010000027.1, read as the reverse complement.
GATGAATTGAAACATGCAGTGCAATACCACCCGGCCTTCACAGAAACAGTCTTTCAACAATTGGCCGAATTGGGAATGCTTGCAGATGCAGTGAAGTTTGCCAAGCACGAGACCACGGCAGAGCAAAATATCAAGCAACTGCAAGCAGCGTATTCCATAGCCATAGCACTGCAAGAATATGTTCAGCGACAGAATTCGCAGGAGGACAAACATGCTTGACGACATTCTCAACATTCCATGGGAAGAAGTCACGTTTGTACGTCCATGGCTTCTGTGGTTTGCCCTCCTCCCAGTTCTCGCGACGCTGTGGAAGCTAGTACGAGAGTCAAAACGTGGCACTACGTTACGGGTGAGCTCAACTTCGCCGCTTGGCAAGACATCTACCATTCGTACTCGGGCTCGATACATTCCATACACCACCCGAGCTCTTGCTGTGGCACTGCTGATTGTTGCGGCAGCTCAACCACAAACAGCAGATCATGGCAGCACATTTGACACAGAAGGCATAGACATAGTGCTCGCAATTGATGTGTCCGGCAGTATGAAGGCGCAGGACTTAAAGCCAGACAGACTGCGCGCCGCGCGCGATGTTGCCATGAGTTTCACCTCAGAGCGCATGAATGACCGTATAGGTGTTGTCGTTTTTGCAGGCGAGGCTTTTACGCAGTGTCCACTTACAATTGACCGCGGAATCGTACAAAATCTGCTACAAGAAATTCGCAGTGATGTACTCGTAGATGGAACGGCAATTGGAATGGGACTCTCAACAGCCGTAGCTAGATTGCAAAACAGCGACGCAAAGAGCAAAGTCGTAATTCTTCTCACAGACGGTTCCAACAATTCAGGTGAAATCTCACCTGAAACTGCCGCTGAAATTGCCCTGCAGTACGACGTAAGAGTGTATACCGTTGGCGTTGGTAAAAATGGCATGGCTCCATTTCCGATGAAAGACTTTTTTGGAAATACGGTGCTGCAGAATATCAAGGTTGATATCGATGAAGAAACACTGCAAAATATAGCACAGCGTACGGGCGGAGAGTACTTTCGTGCAACTGACAACTCAAGTCTCCAAGAAATATACAGCCGCATCGATGAACTTGAAAAGACTACAATTGAAGTAACAGAATACAGCAACTATACCGACCACTATTTGGTGATCGCACTCACTGCAGCTGTTTTGCTGTTGTTTGAAGCAATTATGCGAGCAACTGTCTTCAAGAGCGCTCTGCGACAATAAACTTTCGTCATGCTCTGCAACTTTTAGCGTAGATTGCGTACGTTATCTCGTAATTGTTCATATGCATTGGGAGCCCACCATGGCAGAAAAAGACGGTAATAGCTTAAGCTCAGTTCTCGGCACAATCTGGGGGATTTATTGCGGCATATTGGGTATTAGTATTCCCTTGGTTGGAATTGCTGGAGAAGAGGCACTGTTCATACCGGCAATTGCAGGATTTGGAGCGGGCGTTTCGTCGCTTGTTGCCCTTTTAAGAAGACCAAAAGGAGCAATTGGCAAAGAGGAAGTAGATATGCTCAGTGACACAATTTTCACTCTGAAAGAACAAGTTGCCGAGATGGAAAACGACTTAGACGACTTGCGTTTGCAGCAGAGAATTACACAGCAAACACTGCTTCTCAACCAAGAAAAAATTCAGGAAAAAGCAAAAGCAGAGTAGTCGAACATGCCACGATTGATTGAAAACCCACCAGTGAAATACACACATTCATGTGTGCTTCGAATACGTGCATCTGACCTGAACTACGGCAACCACCTCGGGAATGATAGAATTCTAGCCTTTGCTCAAGAAGCGCGCATTCGCTTTTTGGAGCAATTCGGTTGGTCAGAATTAGATGTAGCAGGGCACGGCCTGATTCAAGCAGGTGCTGTGGTAGACTATCTTGGCCAAGGGTTCTACGGCGAAGATATTGTCATCGAAACTGTGTGTGACACATTCGGTAGCAGCTCCTTTACGATTCACAATCGCATGCGTACGGCCGACGGACGAAACATCGCTCAGGTACAATGCCGGATGGTTCTCTTTGACTACTCACAGCAAAAACCCGTGAACATTTCAACCGATGTCAGTCGTCAACTTGGTGCACCTGTCCAACAAGCTTAACTTGGTTTCGCGGAATCCACCCCACATTTCCATCGGCAATTTTAATTTCAATCCAATCAGTTTCCATGGTCAACACTTCCGCAGATGTACCTTCGTGCAACGAGAACAGGGTACTGCTATTTTGATTGGGTTCACTCTTGATATGAGATGTAGCAGCAAACACCACAATCTCCTGCGATGATGCAATGCTGCTTGCCGTAGAGCCAGCCGCGAAAAAGACGAGAGCGCAGCACAAGAAACCTCCAGCTCCAAAGAGTATGCGTTGTTTTCCTGCAGGTTTTGCAGTCAAAAGCTTCCATATACACATTGCTAGAAACCACATAAACAGGATCGTGAGAACTCCCCACACAGTCGGAGAATTGAGCAGTGCAAAGTGCTGCCACCATGCCGACAGGAAAAACTGCGGCAAAGGTGTGATCGCATCCACTAGTTCTGACTCCACAACCTGCAAGTTATACAGCAAATCTTCATTATCTGGCGCAATCTTCAATCCAGATTTATACGCCCACACTGCTTGCGCAACTTCACCTTGCTTGTAGTGCGCATTGCCCAAGTTGTAGAACACATCCTCACTCACAAACCCATTGTTGAGTACCTGATAATAATTGTCCTCAGCAACCGAGTATTCGCCGTTTCTGTATGCTGATTCCGCCGAACTCAGCGCTTGTTCGATGTCACTAGCACAAACCACTGTGCTCAACAGAACAAACCATACTGCTATACTTTTGCAATGGTTCACGCCGATACCTCACTCTCAAGTTGTTCAACAACTGATCGCGCCTGATCTAGCATGGCAACCGGGCTCGACTGCTCAGTGCTTGGCGCGTACATCGACATTGCGCACTGATCCAGCGTGGCGAGTAAATGTGTCACTGTACCTTCGTTCACTCCATGTGTTGACAATGTGCTTGCAATCGAATCCTTGTTCTGCTCACCAATTGGCAGCAAGAATCTATCTGAAACATATGTTCTCAACAATCCTTCTATGTCCTTATAAGTTGGGCTACTTGCAGACTGCAATCGCTTAGCTGAAGCTCCAAATTGTTTTGCAGCTTGAGCCTGGCGTTGTGCAGTTGATGGACTCTTGCTCGATTGTTTTCTCCAGCCGACCAATACAAGCACTAGAGGAAATGGTGCTAGAGCTGCAACATAGAACAATACGGAACCAAAGAATGAATCCTGATCAGCCTTTGTAAGGCTCCCTGCGTCTATTTCCTTGACAAACCGAATATCCTTGCCCACAATCTCAACCTCTTCGCTTCGGCTACCTGAAGCCACAATGCCTGATGCATCGCCATCTCCCTCTCCGATGGTAAGAGCAACCGATGGCTTGGCGAGCTGCTGATATTGCTCTTTTTTGGGATCAAACCATGCAACATCGGTGGCCTGTACTTCAAACTCTCCAGCTCGACGAGGTATCAGGACATACTCGAACACTCTGCGTCCTTTCATTCCCGAAGAGGTAACGTCGATGTTGTCATTCACCTTTGGATCATACACTTCGATGTCGCGCGGTACATCTAGTTCAGGCGCATCTATCAACTTGAGATTGCCTTTTCCTTCAAACACAATTCTAACCGTCACGGCATCATTAGCTTTGGCTTGTTGCTTGTCTACTGACATAGTTACAGTGTATTCACCAACAATTCCTGCAAAGTTCGCAGGCTTCCCTTGCTCTGGTAGAGGTTTTACATTGAGCACAAGCGACGGAGAGCGTAAAGACAAGGGTTCGTTCGAGTATTCTTGTCTGCGAAACCCAAACATGTCCCTTCTCGTTCTCGAGTTGTCTGGGACCTTAACTGTAATATTGGCCGTATACGGTTCGAGGCGAATTTCACCAGATTTCTGTGGAAACGCAATTGCTCGCAAAAGGTCAAAACGCACCATGCGTTTGCCGTCTTTCTGCACTTGCACTCCGCGAGACTCTGTGTCTAGCTTTTCCAACCACAAATTGTTGAGCGATGGTTGTGAAAAGTCTTGATCTGAAAAATTTAACGCGCTGAAAAAACGATAAGACAGCAGCAGTTGCTCACCTTGGTATACACTGCGAGGCGACGCATGTGCTTCGATAAACACATTGTCTGCGAGTTGCTTCTGTAGCGCTTGCTCACGAGCTAATTGTTGCTGAGACTTTGCAATCACCTTCACGGTCACAGGCTTGGTGCGGTATTTCTTTCCATCTATTGTAGTGCTGGCCGGACCAATAGAAAACGCCCCCTCACGTTTGGCACGCAGCACATAGATAAATTCTTGCGTGGAGGACATACGGCCGTTGAGAATTTGCGTAGACTGAGATACTTGTGGGCCATTCACGAATGCAAAATCATCAAACGATGGCGGATCAACTGATCGTGCACTGCCATTGCTGATTCGAAACGACACCTGAAAGTTCTGTCCAACCACAACCGGATTTGGCGACACAACTGCAGTAAAGTCTACATTTGCGTATGCCGAAAACGAGAGCGCGATGAGCGCTACTGCCAAACAAAGTATTCGCATTACCAATCCTTCTCAGACTTTTTGTTCGACTGTGTTCGTTTTTGAAGTTTGCGCTGCAGAGTTGCTTCCGCGCGGTTGAGAGCCTGAATCATTTTCTGTGCTTCTTCTTGAGAAATTTGTGCTTCCCGCATGGCAGACCCATTCTGTTCAGCTTGCTGATCCTTGCTCTGTTTATCACCAGTTTGCCCATCCTGCTGATCTTGGTTCTGTTGATCCTGGTTCTGTTGATTCTGGTTCTGCTGATCCTGGTTCTGTTGATTCTGGTTCTGCTGATCCTGGTTCTGCTGATTCTGGTTCTGTTGATCCTGGTTCTGCTGATTCTGGTTCTGTTGATCCTGGTTCTGTTGATCCTGGTTCTGTTGATCCTGGTTCTGTTGATCCTGGTTCTGTTGATCCTGGTTCTGCTGATCTTGGTTCTGCTGATCTTGGTTCTGCTGATCCTGGTTCTGTTGATCCTGATTCTGCTGATCCTGGTTCTGTTGATCCTGATTCTGTTGATCCTTCAGCTTCTTTAATGCATATGAAAGATTGTATTTCGTATCGGCAGTCGGAGAAGTTCGCAAGCTGTGTTTGTATGCATCCACTGCTTCTTTCCACTGCTCTTGTTGCGCAAAGCAATTGCCGAGATTGTGCCATGCCTGTCCAACGAGTTGCTTGTTGTCGGACATCGAGGTCACCGCCCGAAACAATTCCGCGGCTTGTTTCATGTCATTGCTGCGAAACAATGCATCGGCCTTGTTAAACACAGCCTCCGCGTAGTGTGGGTCCTCACTAGAGGCCAGTTCAAACAACGAATCAGCTCGTTGAAAACGTCCTTCTCTATACGCCTCAACACCCTCGCGCATGAACGAATTGCGTGTTCGCTCTGAAGCCTGCATGGCAACTGACCCGCCAATCACAAACACGAGAGTATACAACAGCACTGAATTTTTCATGAACCCTCCTGCGCAGTTTCACTACTAGACGTACGGTTTCTTGAAGATGAACGAACGATTGCCAAATCTAGAATATACAACAGTGCCGCCAAGGCTAAGACATGTGGGAAATAGCTGTCGAATTCCGTTACTTGGCGCACACCAATTTCGGCGTCATCCAATCCATACACTTGCTCTACAATATCATCAGCTACAGACGAATTTGTAGCTCGAACAAAGACTCCATTTCCAGCTGCGGCAATGCCGCGCAATATTGATTCATTGAGTTTTGTGACAACGACTTCGTTGGCTGAATTTTTGCGAAATCCAACGCGACGGCTACCGCGGTACACCGGTATCGGGGCTCCGTCCACCGATCCCATTCCAATCGCGTGCACAACAATTCCTTTGCCAGCCAGTGTTTCAGCGGCAGCCACGGCATCCGCCTCGTGGTCTTCTCCATCGGTTATCACGATGATAGCTCTTCCCGGAGCATTGGTTGCTTGCTCATCGCGTTTTGGAAACACTTCTTCAGCAAGCTCCAATGCCGTTGATATCGATGTACCTTGTGAAGCGGCAAAATCTGTATTGACGCTCTGCAGAAACAATCTGGCTGCTGAATAATCTGTTGTCATTGGCAGCTGCACATACGCTTCACCGGCAAACACAACCAAACCTATTCGATCTCCTTGCAACTTGTCGATAGTTCTAAGCACCAATTGCTTGGCGCGCTCTAACCGACTTGGCTGCAAATCTTCTGCGTTCATGCTGTTTGAAATATCCAAACAAAACACCACATCTGCGCCAACATGTTTAACTTCTTGCAGCCGAGCTCCTGCTTGTGGATTCGCCAACCCCACCACAACAAGGCATGCTGCCAGAAATGTGAGAACGACAGACAGCCAAAACTTACCGTTGCTTTCACCTACAACGTGGCTAGAAATGCTCTCCACGAAAGAACGCAGCCGGCGCTTGAGCATTCTGCGTACGAGAATTCGCCACACAATGAGCAACGGCGGCAATGCTAGTAGCCACAAGTAATCGGGACGTTCAAATCGAAACAACTCTTCCATGAACAACAAACACGATTGCAATGGTGAAACAAGCCCCAAAAATAAGGAAGGCGAAGCAAGCCGTCAAGCCCCTATTCACTTCCCATGCTTCTTTGCGTATCTTTGTACTGTACTTTTCACTCAACTCCACAACAACAATGAAATTTCGAGCACTAATTTTACTCGCGTCATTCGTCGTTCTACAGGCATGTAACGACAATCGCAACTATATTGAATTACCTGCTACATCGACAAACAACGAGGTTGTTGGTGTCATTGAAATCGCAGCAGGGACCAATACACTCGTCACGTACAGCGCGCTGACAAACGATTTCTCCATAGATTCTGCCAATTCTCCAATTCCAGGCTTTGCTGCTCCAGCCAACTTCGGTTTTGTGCCGGGAACAAATCACAATGGCGAACGTGTGGCGGCTGTTATTCTTGGCGAAGGTCTACCCAAAGGCAGCATTGTAGAAATGCATATTCTCGGTGCCATAGAGGTAGCCGATACGGCCAGTAAATTGATACTCATTTGCGCCTCATTGAAAGAAGAATTTCGCACAGTCGAAAGCACTTCACTCGAAGAACTGTTGGCTCAATATCCACGAGATGCGCAATATCTTGAGGCTTGGCTTCAGCGCATGCCGAAATACAAAGGCAAAGAAATGCGTTGGCTGCACAAAAATGAAGCAACAGCAGAATTCGAAAGCACTGTGCTAAAAAAGTCCGAAGACTACTGACATACTGTTGTCACACCTCATGTGTAGGTTGCTTTCAATAACAACACAACACAGGAGTCGGACAATGACACATATTATATCTCTCAAAGCCCAACCAACAACAAAGCAGTCTGTTGTGTGTATCAAGCAACGCGTGCAAGCACGACCATCACATGTTTTTAACTCGCTTGTGCAACTAAACAAAATGGAGCAGTGGCTGGCTCGATATCTTGTGGTGTACTCTATGGATGGCAGGGTTCGCGCTGGCACAGAGAGTCTGCGGATGGGTGACTATGTTGAGTGGAGCAGTAGTTTCTTCCCATTGACTCAACATCCACAATACAGCGCTCACGACGCGGGCTCGTTGCGTGTTCTGCAAGTGAGTGAAGGCATGCGTCTTTGTTTGCAAGCCAACTCTGGCGACACATGGGATATTGAGGTGTTCGCGCGCGGCCAGTATGCGGAAGTTCACTGGACATATGACATGAGCAGTGCAAGCTCATCGCGCAACAAATTCAACAGAGCATCTTTACCCACAGAAGTTTCGAGGGCCGCAGCTATAGATTCAACTAGAGCAATTTTAGATGCCTTGTGTGACGTCGCCGTGCAAGGCGAAGAAAATACAGCTTTGCGACTGATAACAAGTCGTTAAGTGCCGAGGAAGTATTACATTTGTACTTCACTTTGTTCACGAATAGACGCATTGTCATGAATGTTTCAGAACGTATTGTCATTCTCGATTTTGGCTCTCAGTACACGCAACTTATCGCACGCAAGGTTCGCGAGTGCGGGGTATTTGCGGAGCTTCATCCATACAACATTGATGAAGAAACACTGAAAGAGTTGAATCCAACCGGCATCATTTTATCTGGTGGACCAAAGAGTGTATACGAAGATGGTGCCCCGATCCCGTCGTTCGACGTGTTTGCACTGGGCGTACCGGTTCTGGGAGTCTGTTATGGATTGCAGTTGATTGCACATACATTTGGTGGACAAGTTGACCGTGCAGCCAAACGTGAATTTGGCCGTGCTCACCTGCAGATTGACGAGCATGAAGGCCTATTTGAGGGTATGAATAATGGCGCACAAGTGTGGATGAGTCACGGTGACTCACTCACGAGATTGCCTGAACACTTTGAAGTCATTGCACATACAGACAATGCACCGATTTGCGCAATCAAACACGCCAACAAGCCAATTTTTGGCGTACAGTTTCACCCAGAGGTACATCACAGTACCGAAGGCGTTCAACTGTTGAAAAACTTCCTTTATGAAGTGTGCAAATGTGACGGCAAGTGGAATCCCGACTCGTTTATTGACAGTGCGGTCGATGCTATTCGAGCAAAGGTTGGCAATGGAGGCGTCATTTGCGCCCTCTCAGGTGGTGTTGATTCTACTGTAGCGGCTGTACTCTTGCACAAGGCTATTGGCGATCAATTGCACTGCATTCACATCGACAATGGTGTGATGCGAAAGAACGAGTCAGCTCAAGTGATTGAAATGTTCGACGAGCACTACGACATGTCAATTGATTTTGTCGACGGCTCAGAGCTGTTCACGAGTCGCTTAGAAGGAGTCTCTGACCCTGAAACTAAGCGCAAGATAATTGGCAATGTGTTTATCGAACTCTTTGAAGTAGAAGCCAAAAAGTTCTCGGATGCAAAGTTTCTCGCTCAAGGAACGCTGTATCCCGACGTTATTGAGAGTGTATCTTTTAAGGGGCCATCTGCGACAATTAAAACACACCACAATGTTGGTGGATTGCCTGAACACATGAATCTCGATCTCATCGAGCCATTCCGCGAACTGTTTAAGGATGAAGTAAGAGCAGTCGGTAGAGCGCTGGGTATTCCAGAGCATTTTATTGAGCGACATCCGTTTCCAGGACCAGGTTTGGCTATTCGCGTGCCGGGAACAATTACCAAGGACAAGCTGGACATTCTGCGCGAGGCAGACGATATCTATATCGAGGAAATTCGCAATGCCGGTTTGTACAATGAAATTTGGCAGGCTTTTGCCGTCTTGTTGCCGGTACAAACTGTCGGTGTCATGGGCGATGAGCGTACATACGAGTACGTTTGTGCGCTACGAGCCGTAACGAGCACCGATGGCATGACTGCCGACTGGTTCGATTTTCCGCACTCAGTGCTAGCAAAAATTTCCAATCGCATCATCAATGAAGTGCGCGGTATCAATCGCGTTTGTTATGATGTTTCGAGCAAACCACCAGCAACAATTGAATGGGAATAGTCTCTATTGAGTGACAACGATAGCAATGCGTTGCTTGTTTACCACAATAGTGTAGTATCCCAACGGTAGTTGAGGTACATACACTGAGTTGTTCTGTACAACTCCAGAATAGTGAATCCGGCCATTCACATTGTACACTTCGTACTGCAGTCCTTGTTCAGGTTGAAGTGCATCCAAGGTGAGATACGAGTTGCTTGCGACACTGCGTCGCACAAATGATTCTGATCCTTTATTTGAAGTGGTTTTTGAGATAGATGTTGTGCCGTCTACTTCATAGCTCGTGCCCAGCAAGTATGAATACTCATGGTCGCTCTGTGTTGAGATTGTTGTTCCATCGACGACAGCTGTAGCGCTATCACACAACCAAGAAACCCGCACACCACCTGACGTTCGAGACAATTGTACTGAGCTGAGCTCCGCTGGCGATGTACGGAGATTGCCAGAAATTTCACTGCGGGCTAGCACAGACAACTCGTCGTCTAACAACCATACGTCTGCTGTGTCAACAACAGCAGCTCCCAACGAGCTGTGTCTGTCGTGAGCTACGACAATAGTATTGCCAACTGTTGCAAGCTGAGCCGACTTAAACGTCTGACTACTCTCAAGCTGCACCCGTTTTAACAGTGCACCTTGGTCGTTCACAATCGAAATAGTGGGCTTTAACAACATCGGTGGATCGGCCTTTTCCAATGCGAGAAAGACGATACCATCTGGAAGCAATTCAACATCGTGCAATCTATCGACAGTAATGTGTTCACTTAGGTAAAACCACTGAGCTACAAGATCACTCGAGAATTTTGCAAGCATATTGATGTATCCAAAAGAAGGCGCTACTGGTATTCCGTCAATCGTATCGCGCTTCAATACCATCCCAGCAACATACACTTCCCCGGATGGGTTGGTGGCAATGTCGCTTATTAGAAGATTCTCAAACTCTCGCGACACTGTAAAAGTGCCACTCTGGTCTAT